>JARXKR010000122.1 GCA_030271565.1 Pseudomonadota bacterium | reverse complement strand
GAGGCCGAAGGGCTCCCCGCGCATGCGCGCTCGATCGAAGTAAGGCTTGGGATATGAAGGCGCGTTCGAAAGCCCGCTCGGCGGCGCGGCTCGCTGCGGTGCAGGCGCTGTACCAGCTCGACATGGAAGCCACGCCCTTGGCCAGGCTGCTCGACGAATTCCACCGCCACCGGCTCGGCGCGGAGATCGAGGGCGATCAATACGCCGAGGCTGAGACCGCGTTTTTCGACGACGTCGTGCAAGGCGTTTCTGCGCGCAAGGATGAGATCGACGCACTGCTATCGGATAAACTGGCGGCGGGCTGGAAGATCGAACGGCTCGACAAGACCATGCTCCAGGTGCTGCGCGCCGGCGCCTTCGAACTGCTCGCCCGCGCCGACGTGCCAACCGCCACGGTGATCACCGAATACGTCGACGTCGCCCACGCCTTTTTCGAGGTGCGCGAAGCGAAATTCGTCAACGGATTGCTCGACGCTGTGGCGAAAGTGGTCCGCAGCTGAGCGCGGAAAGCGCCTTCATCGCCGCGCTGCGCGGCCTCGCCACGCACCCGGCGGCGCGCGGTCTGAATGACGACTGCGCGGTGATCGACTTCGGCGCTGAAACACTGATCCTCACCCATGACGCAATGGCCGAGGGGGTGCATTACCTGGCCGGACAGGACCCGGCCGACGTTGCGTGGAAGCTGGTCGCGAGCAACCTGTCCGATCTGGCCGCCAAGGGGGCCGAGCCGCTCGGGGTGTTGCTCGGCTACCAGCTTGGCGCGGACGATGCGCGGTTTGTGGCGGGGCTGGGCGAGGTGCTGGCGCATTACAATGTCCCGCTGCTCGGCGGCGATACGATTTCGGCAACCGGCGCGCAGGTGCTGGGGCTGACCGCGCTGGGGCGGGCGACGCATCGCCCGGTGCCATCGCGCAGCGGCGCGCAGGCGGGAGACACCTTGTGGCTGACCGGGCCGGTCGGCGCGGCAATGCTCGGGTTCGAAGCGCTCAAGGCGAGCAACGGCGACAGCCTCGCTTACCGCCGCCCCACCGCGCTGCTGGCTGAAGGCCGCGCGCTGGCACCCGTGGTCAGCGCGATGATGGACGTGTCCGACGGGCTGCTGCTCGATGCCCGGCGCATGGCCGAGGCATCGCAGGTCACCATCGATATCGACACGCAGGCCGTGCCGATTGCCACACCCGAAGCGCGCCGCGATGAGGCGCTGCGCTGGGGCGATGACTATCAGTTGCTGTTCGCACTGGCATCCGGAACAAGCCCCACAATCACCGCGCATCGCATCGGGCGGGTCCTGCCACAGGGCCCCGCACCGCTCCTGCTGGACGGCGCGGAGCCCAGCGGAACGCTCGGCTACGAGCATCGCTGAAAGGTCTGCACAAAGCGCCGCAGAAGCGTTGCATTGCTGCAAATCCGCCCTATAGCTTGCCCGCCGCCCCGCCAGTCGCGGGGCTTTCGTTATGAACATTAACAACTAGGGGGAGCGGCCCGTGAACCTCGTCACGATCGCAATTATTCTGGGACTGACAGCCATCGTTTATGGCTTCGTCACCAGCCGGCAGGTGCTTGGTGCATCGGCCGGCAATGAGAAGATGCAAGAGATTGCCGCAGCCATCCAGGAAGGCGCACAGGCCTATCTCGGACGGCAGTACCGCACCATTGCGATGGTCGGCGTGGTCGTCGCGGTGCTGGTCGGCGTGTTCCTCGGACCGGTTTCGGCGGCGGGCTTTGTGCTCGGCGCGGTGCTTTCGGGCGCGACCGGGTTCATCGGGATGAACATCTCGGTGCGCTCGAACGTCCGCACCGCTGCGGCGGCGCAGGTCGGGCTGCAAGAGGGGCTGACCCTCGCATTCCGGGCCGGCGCGATCACCGGGATGCTGGTGGCGGGCCTTGCCTTGCTGGCGATTTCCGGGTTCTTCTGGTATTTGACCGGGCCTGCGGGTCATTCGGTCGGCGGCGATGACCGCACAGTGGTCGATGGCCTGGTTGCTCTCGCCTTCGGTGCCTCGCTGATTTCGATCTTCGCGCGGCTCGGCGGCGGGATCTTCACCAAGGCGGCTGACGTCGGCGCCGATCTGGTCGGCAAGGTCGAAGCCGGCATCCCCGAAGACGATCCCCGCAACCCGGCGGTTATCGCCGATAATGTGGGTGACAATGTCGGCGACTGCGCCGGTATGGCGGCCGACTTGTTCGAAACCTACGTCGTCACCATCGGTGCGACCATGGTGCTGACCGCGCTGCTGCTCAAGGACGCATCGAACCTGCTGCAGCTGATGAGCCTGCCGCTGCTGATCGGCGGGGTGTGCATCGTCACCTCGATCATCGGCACCTATTTCGTTCGCCTCGGTGGCGGCAAGAACATCATGGGTGCCATGTACAAGGGCTTCCTGATGACTGCGGTGCTTTCGGTTCCGGCAATCTGGTTCGCGATCGACTATGCAGTCAGCGGCGGGTTCAGCCTGGCCGGCATGGAAACGCAGATCGCCGATCAGCCGTTCTCTGCCCGCACGCTGTTCTATTGCTCGCTGGTCGGCCTGGTCATCACCGCGCTGATCATCTGGATTACCGAATATTACACCGGCACCAATTACCGCCCGGTGCGCTCGATCGCCAAGGCTTCGGAGACGGGCCACGGCACCAACGTGATCCAGGGGCTGGCGATTTCGATGGAATCGACTGCCCTGCCGACGCTGGTGATCTGCGCCGGGATCATCATCGCTTACCAGCTCGCCGGACTGATCGGGATCGCCTATGCGGCAACCGCGATGCTGGCTCTCGCCGGGATGGTGGTGGCGCTCGATGCTTACGGGCCGGTTACCGACAACGCCGGCGGCATTGCCGAAATGGCCGGGCTCGACGACGAGGTCCGCAAGAAGACCGACGCGCTCGACGCGGTGGGCAACACCACCAAGGCAGTGACCAAGGGCTACGCAATCGGATCGGCCGGACTCGCCGCGCTGGTGCTGTTCGCCGCCTATACCACCGACCTCAAGGCGTTCTTCCCCGAGCTGACGGTCAACTTCAGTCTTGAGAACCCCTATGTGATCGTCGGGCTGCTACTCGGCGCATTGCTGCCCTACCTGTTCGGTTCGATGGGCATGACTGCGGTGGGCCGCGCGGCGGGCGAAGTGGTCAAGGACGTGCGCGACCAGTTCGCCAAGAACCCTGGCATCATGACCTACGAGACCAAGCCGGACTATGCCCGCACGGTCGATCTGGTCACCAAGGCAGCGATCCGCGAAATGATTATCCCGTCGCTGCTGCCGGTGCTGGCCCCGATCGTGGTCTATTACGTGATCACTGCGGTGGCCGGGCAAGCAGAGGGCTTCGCTGCGCTCGGCGCACTGCTGCTGGGCGTGATCGTTGGCGGGCTGTTCGTCGCGATCTCGATGACCTCGGGCGGCGGCGCGTGGGACAACGCCAAGAAGTTCATCGAAGACGGCAACCACGGCGGTAAGGGCTCCGAAGCCCACAAGGCTGCGGTGACCGGCGACACGGTCGGCGATCCGTACAAGGATACCGCCGGTCCGGCGGTCAACCCGATGATCAAGATCACCAATATCGTGGCCTTGCTGCTGCTCGCCGCTTTGGCTGCACACTAAGCGCCATGTCTGGCTGAACACGAAACCCCGCCCGGAGCGATCCGGGCGGGGTTTTCGTTAGCCTTTCCTTGGCGTTTACCGGCTAAATCCTCGCAGTGGCGGTAAATATCCGCCGCTGAGGAGGCATATTCGAAGTGGCGAGCAGTGCTTTGGCACCTCCGGCTGAGAGCTGCGGCACGCTGCCGCAATCCCTGCCGCGCGCCATGGCGATCCGTGCCGCCGGCTGGACATCGATGGACAGCCCCGAAGCGCGGCTTGCCTGGGATGCCCTCGCCGCTTGCGCCGCCGAGCCCAACCCGTTCCACGAAAGCTGGTATCTGCTCTCTGCCTTGCGCGCGTTCGATCCCGATGGCCGGGTCAAGCTGCTGCGGTTCGAGGCCGACGGCGAGCTCGCCGGGCTGCTGCCGCTGCACGCGCCCGCCAAGTACTATGGCTGGCCGGTGCCGCACCTCGCCGGGTGGGTCCACCCCAACTGTTTCCTTGGCGCACCGTTGGTCGCACGCGGGCTCGAGCAGGAGTTCTGGCGCGCGCTGTTTGAATGGGCCGATGCCAATGCCGGGCGCGGGCTGTTCCTCCACCTCGCGCAAATGCCGCTGGCCGGCCCGCTCCACGACGCCTTGCATAAGGTCCTCGGCGAGCAAGGCCGCTTGGCTGCCGTAGTCCACCGCGAAGATCGCGCCATGCTCGCCTCGGAGCTTTCACCCGAAGCCTATTTCGAAGCCTCGCTCTCGGGCAAGAAGCGCAAGGAACTGCGCCGCCAGTACAACCGCCTGTGTGAACTGGGCGAGGTTGGCATGACGCGGACCACGACCGACGAAGGTCTGGCCCGGTGGATCGAAGACTTCCTCGCGCTCGAGCATTCGGGCTGGAAGGGCACCCAGGGTTCCGCGATCGCCTCGCACCAGACCACCACGCGGATGTTCAAGGAAGCGCTGTTCGGGGCTGCCACGCAGGGCCGGCTCGAGCGGCTGACGCTGACGCTCGATGATGAGCCCATCGCAATGCTCGCCAATTTCATCGCCCCGCCCGGGGCGTTCTCGTACAAGACCGCGTTCGATGAACGCTATGCCCGCTATTCGCCCGGCGTGCTGGTCCAGCGCGAAAACCTGGCGCTGCTGAACAACCCCGCAGTCGACTGGTGCGATAGCTGCGCCGCTGCCGACCATCCGATGATCGACCACATCTGGCGCGAACGTCGCCCGATCGGGCGCATGTCGATCGCGATCGGCGGCAAGCTGCGCCGGGCGCTGTTCGCGCGGCTAGTGCGGGCCGAGCTGGGGCGCAATCCGGCGGGGGTTTGAATTAAGAAGGGCTCGCGCAGAGAACGCAGAGGACGCAGAGACGATCAACACCGCAGACCGTGCATCAGCTCCTTATCGATACGTTGAGAATACGTGCGGCTTCGCCGAATGACCAGCTCCGGCCTCTCTGCGTCCTCTGCGGTCTCTGCGCGAGCACGTCTTCCTAGGAGACCCCATTGACGCGTCTTCAATCGCAACGCAAAGCGCGGCGATGGAAGCTGAACTCACCCCCGAACGGCTGGTATCCGGCCTCGTCAAGCTGCTTGAGGTGAAGTCCCAAGGCGACGACCACTTCATCGGCCGCAAAAAACGCGGCGGAGTGGGCCGGGTGTTCGGCGGACAGGTGATCGCGCAGGCGCTCGGCGCGGCCGAACAGACGGTCGATCCGGCGCGTCCGGCGCACTCGCTCCACGCCTATTTCCTGCGCGGCGGGAGCGAGGAGCATGAGACCGACTACAAGGTCGAACGCGATTTCGATGGCGGCAGCTTTTCCAACCGCCGGGTCGTCGCCAGTCAGCAGGGCCGCCCGATCTTCAGCATGACCGCCTCATTCCAGAAGCACGAGGAGGGGCTGCATCATGTCGATGCGCAAATGCCAGATGTGCCGGGACCTGACGAACTCGAACCCGAGACCGAGGTGCGCCGCCGGTTCGCCGAGCAGGCCCGACCTGAGGCACGCCATCACTTTTTTGCCCCCCGTCCGGTTGAAATGCGCGCGGTCGAGGGCCGCCACTGGATGAACCCGGTCGCCGCCCCGCCCCGCTCGCATTCGTGGTTCAAGGCGGTAGCGCCGCTCCCTGACGACCCGCGCGTGCACCGCGCTATCCTCGCCTTCGCCAGCGACATGACCCTGCTCGGCACTTGCGCCCTGCCCCACGGCCTCAGCTGGGCGCGCGGCGAAGTGGTCAGCGCCAGCCTCGACCACGCGGTGTGGTTTCACGAAGAGTTTCGCGCCGACGAATGGCTGCTTTACGCCACCGACAGCCCGTGGAGCGGCAACGGCCGCGGCTTCAATCGCGGCCGGGTGTTTACACAGGACGGACGACTGGTGGCGAGCGTGGCGCAAGAGGGAATGATCCGCAAGGTTGTGCCGAAGGCTTAGGGACTGGGAAGAGGAAGAGTTGATGACCGACACCGCCGACATCACGATTGCAGGCGACTGCACCGACCAGTTCGCCAAAGTCCGCGACGCTTTTGCCGCGAACTTTGCCGAGAACGACGAGCTGGGCGCATCGTTCAGCGTAACGCTCGGCGGCGAGATGGTGGTCGATCTCCACGGCGGCTGGGCCGATCCGGCACGCAGTCGGCCCTGGCGCGCCGATACCGTGGTCAATGTCTGGTCGACCACCAAGGGCGTCCACGCCACCTGCTACGCGATGGCGTCGGACCGCGGGCTGTTTTCCTACGACCAGCCGGTGGCTGATTTCTGGCCCGAATTTGCCGAAAATGGCAAGGCTGCGGTGACCATCGGACAGCTGCTGTCGCATCAGGCCGGGCTGTGCGGCTTCACCACTCCGGCGAGCGAGCCCGAGCTGCTCCAGGGCAGCGCCGCCGCAGCCCGGCTCGCGGCGCAGGCCCCGCTGTGGGCCCCGGGCAGCGCCAGCGGCTATCACGCGCTGTCGATCGGCATTCTCGGCACCGAGCTGTTCCGGCGCATCGAAGGCCGGTCGATCAAGCAGTTTGTTGCTGAGGAAATTTCAGGGCCGCTCGGGCTAGACTTCACTGTGGGGCTACTGGCAGGACAGGAGCACCGCTGCGCCGAGCTGGTGCCGCCGCCCGCCTCGCCGGTCGATCCCGCCGCGTTCACCCCGCCGCAGATCGCCGCGCTGGGCAATCCGCCGCT
>JARXKR010000121.1 GCA_030271565.1 Pseudomonadota bacterium | reverse complement strand
TTCACCCCTTGCGGGTGCCGTTCATCGGGAATGTCCCGAACGCGCCGGCCTTGACCGAGCCGGTCAGCGCGTCGCCGTCAACCGTGGCTTCGCCTTCGAGCGTCATCGGCATCGGCACGGTCATCTTCATCGACCAGGTCAGCTTGTTGCCATCGACCTTGCCATCTTCAAGCTCCATCGAACCCATCGCGCCGACGTTGCTGCCGGTGAAGGTGTCACCGTCGACATTGATCGTCACGTCGCTCTTCTGGTCGCCCATCGGGGTCTTGGTCACGCATTCGTAAGTGCCGGCTACAGACATTCTCTCTCTCCTTACATCGAGGTAAATAGTGCACTCTCACTCGCTGTTTGGCGCGGCGCTGTCAACGGGGCCAGAGTCCGATTTGGGGATCTCGATCGGCAGGCCCAGCTTCTTGAGCTGCGGTTCGACCACCTTGCGGTCGCCGACCACGATGAAGACCAGGCCGGCGGGTTGCAGGTAACTGCCGGCCGCGGCGTTGATCGCCTTTGCGTCGATGCGGCGATAGCGCGTCGGCAGTTTGGCGTAGTAATCGTCGGGCCGCCCGAGCAACTGGTTCGAGAGGATCGCGCCGAGCACCTGGCCGTTGGTCTCAAACCGGTTGGGCAGCCCGCGGATGTTACCGTCGGTGACCCGCCCGAGCTCGACTGGTTCAACCCCGCGTTTGGCCGGGAACAGCTGCATGTCGGCGATCAGCAGCGCAATCGAATCTCCGGTGCGGTCGGCCTGGACCGGCGCAAGCAACATCAAGGTGCGCGGACCCTTGGGGCTGCGGACCGCGCTGCCCACCCCGTAAGACCAACTCTTGTCCTCACGCAGGTCCATGTTGAGCCGGCTGAGGAAGCCGTTGCCGAGTACCTCGTTGGCAAGATCGAGCGCTTCCTGGTTCTGGTCGCGCCCGGTCAGTGGCAGCACCCGGCCCGCGACGATCACCGATTGCGGCGAATTGGGCCGGTCGATCAGCACGATCCGGGGCTTTGGCGCGGGGATCTCCGCGTCGAGCAGTTTGATCGGCCTCGGCCCGGCAGGGGCGCGCCAATCGCCGAAGCTCGCCTCGAGCATTGGCCTCAGCTGATCCATCGTGATGTCGCCGACCACGGTGATGGTCATCGCATCGGGCCGCAGCCACTTGTCATGGGCACCACGCAGCGCGGCCGGGGTGAGCGCCGCGACCGACCTGGCATCGCCCAGTCCGTCGCCCGGCTGGCCGTAAGGATGGTTTGCGCCGAACAGCAGCGGATTAAGTTGCCGGGTGGCCAGTGCGCGCGGGCTGGCGTTCGATTGGGCGATGTCGGCGAGCTGCTGGTCGCGCACCCGCGCCACATCTTCGTTGCGATAAGCCGGGCGGCGCACCACTTCGGCGAGCAGATCGAGCGAAGGTTGGAGATTGGCGGTCAGCGCGTTCAATTGCACGCTTGAGGTATCGAGCCCGGCTCCGGCCGAAAGCCGTGCCCCGAGCCGTTCCTGCTGCTCGGCGACCTGGATTCCGTTCAGGCTTTGGGTGCCTTCGTCGAGCAGGCCGAGCATCAGCGACTGGGTACCGGGGCCGTCCTGCGCATCGGCAGCATAGCCCGCGTCGAAGCTCAGGTTGACCAGCACCGTCGGCACTGCGGTGCGCCGCGCCAGTGCAACCGGAATGCCGTTCGACAGCGTGGTCCGCTCGATTGCCGGGAAAGCGAGATCGCCGACCGGCGCGACCGGCGGGGCGGTGCGTTTTGGCCCGGTCGCCAGCCTGGGTGCGGGCTTCTTGGTATCCGGGCGCGGCGGCGTGCTGGTCGCTTCATCGCCCCAGCCGCCCAAAGCCTCGCCCCTTTCGGTGCGCGTACCGGGGCTGACGGTGAGGGCATAAACCGGGCGCGAGAGCCACCGGCCGAGTGCATCCTTGACCTCGGGCGCGGTCAGGCTGGCGACGCGGACTAGGTCCTTCTTGTACTGCCCGGGATCGCCCGAATAGAGCAGCCCTTCGGCAAGCTGCGCGCCTTTGCCCGAGAACCCGCCAACTTGTTCGAGGCTGTTGATCTGCGCCGAAACCGCGCTGGTCGCGGCGCGCTGCAGTTCGTCGGTGGTTGGTCCTTCGGCCATCATCTTGGCGATGTCTTCGTCAAGCGCGGCTTCGGCCACATGCACGTCGACGCCGTCCTTTACCTCCATCTCGACCTGGATGAAGCTGACCTGCTCGAACTGCTGGACATCGGCCGAAACCGAAGTGGCGAGCTGGCGGCCCTTGACCAGATCGTTGTCGAGCCGCGAACTCGCCAGCCCGCCCAGTACGCGCATGCCGAGGTCGAGCGCCGGGGCGTCGGGATCGTTGGTGCTTGGGCCGGACCATACCCGGTAGATCTTGGTCTGCGGCACCTGGTCCTTCATCTCGCGGTGGACCGGCGCGGGCAGGGTGACCGGTCCGGCGGCAACCTTGCGCACTTCGGGGCCGCGCGGGATGGAGCCGAACCATTTCTCGACCAGCGGCTTGGCGGTGGCCGCATCGATATCGCCCGACAGCACCAGCACGACATTGTTGGGAGCATAGTGGCCGGTAAACCAGTCGCGGACATCCTTGATGCTGGCGGCGTTGAGGTCGCTCATCGAACCGATGGTGGCGTGGTGATAGGGATGGCCGACCGGAAACAGCCCTTCGCCGATGGCATATTCGACCAGCCCATAAGGCTCATTGTCGCCCTGGCGCTTTTCATTCTGGACCACCCCGCGCTGCTTATCGAGTTTGTCCTGGGTAACCGCGCCGAGCAGGTGGCCCATTCGGTCGCTTTCCATGAACAGCGCCAGGTCGAGCGCGCCAGTGGGCACGGTTTCGACGTAGTTCGTCCGGTCATACCAGGTTGAACCATTTGTGCTGGTCGATCCGGCGCCTTCGAGCGGGATATCGAAATTGGCAACGTTCTCGCTTCCGCCAAACATCAGGTGTTCGAACAAGTGCGCGAAGCCGGTGCGGCCCTTGGGTTCGCTCTTCGAACCGACCCGGTAGTAGATCGTCACCCCGACGATCGGCGCCTTGCGGTCGGTGTGGGTGATGACCTGCAGGCCGTTGTTGAGGGTGAACCGCTCGTAGGGAATGTCGACCGTCTGGACGAGCTGGCTGAGCGGTGCGGGCTGGGCGACAGGGTTGGGTGCAACCGGCATCGCAGCAGGCGGTGCTGAGGCGACTTGCGCGACAGGTGCGGTGGCGCAGGCGGACAAAGCAATCGCGAGCAGCGAGGCGGACATGAAGCGGCGCATGGATGGTAACCCTCTGTTCAATTTGTCCCCGACTATCCGGTGCGCGCGCTCAATTCGACACCGTTTCTCGACGAACCGCATGTGCGGCGACATCGGCGCGGGTGAACCATACCGGCTTTAACTTGTGCGCTACGAACAGCGCGGCCTGATCGGCATAATGCGGGTCATTTTTGCGAGTGGTTGCGGCGCCATACGGCTGGACCGATTCGGAAAGAACCGTGCCGTCCTTGCCCCATTCGATCAGCATGACGAAGCTGTCGCCGTGCTTGATCGACAGCCGCCCGTCGGGATCGACGTTCCACGATGTTGCCGCGCGCAGCGTGTCGCCGCCGCCGTCGTCGGGAAGGTCGACGTTGCTTTGGCGAATGCGAATGACATCGCCGAGCGGGGGATCGAGCCGGCCGAAATATTTGATCAGATGCCCCGCCGCCTTGGCCAGTTCGGCCTTGGGATCGGGCATCGGACGCAGCCCGTAGCTCGCCGACATTGCCTCTTCGAGCACCATCACTGCCAGCGCATCGGCTGGACCCTTGCCGTCGGCCATGAGATCCCATCCCGCCATCAAAGCCTGCGCCTTGGCCAGCTGCGGATCGCCGCGCAAGTCGAGCTTGGCGATGCCGTCCAGCATATAGGCGACGTACCCAGCGCGCTCGTAACCGGTATCGAACTTGATCGCGAGCAGCCGGTCGCGAGAAATCGGGCCCGGCTCGGCCAGCAGCCTGACTGCTCGGCGGGCGCGGTTGGTCATATCGGTTTCGACCCCCCAGATCGCCGGGATCATCGCCGGGCTGAGCTCGCTGCCCGGGCCCGCCGCGACCAAGGGTGTATTGTTCGAATTGAACAGGAAGCCCGATGCCGGGTTGATCAAATGCGGGTAGGAGGCGAACGGGATCGGCCGCTGCCAGATCAGGCTCGAATCGGTGCCACTGACTTCGTGCCGCCAATCTGGCCCCACCTTGCGCTCGGGAATTTCGGCGTTGTACCAATCGCCGATGTTGCCGGCCTTGTCGGCGTAGATGAAATTGGTCGCGGGCACGCCCTGCAGCGCCATCGCGGACTGCCACTGGGCAAAATCCTGCGCCTTGGTGATGCGGTAATATTGCTCGAGGCTCTGGATATTGTCGATCCCGGCGTAGCGCACCGCAAAGGCCCCGCGCGGGGTGACCAGTGCCGGGCCTTGCGCGGCGCGCCACACGTCGCGCGGGATCGGCAGGACCAGCGGACCGAACCGCACCGGCAGCCAGACGCGATGTTTCTCCAGCGTCCGCCACTGCCCGTCGAGCTTGTAGTGACTGGCATCGGCGTCCACCTCCAGCTTGTAGACGTCGATCAGGTCGGCGCGGTTGACCGCGTTGGTCCAGCCCAGGTTCTCGTTGTGGCCGAGGAACGGATAGGGTGAGCCGGGAAAGGTTGCCCCGGCGAAGTGCCAGCCGCTGTCGCTGTCGATCTCGAGCTCGTACCACGCGACCCCGCCGCGGTAGGGCTGGTGGCTATTCGAGAACAGCCGCGTCACCCCGTCGCCGGCGCGCGTCGGGCTGATGGCAAAGACGTTGGACCCGGAATTTTCCGCGACCGCACCCATTGGCAATGGCAACGGCATGGCTGGTTCGGGGACAAGCCGATCGCCGCCGCCGCTCGCCGCATCGGGCAGGGGCGCGCCGGTCAGGCTCGGGCCGTGTTCGGGCAGCATGGCTTCACCCTTGGCGAGCGGGCCGAGCACCCGGTCGAGCCCGAAGAAGAACGGCTGGCGCAAGGCAAACCCGGTGGCGATATCCTCGCCGTTGACCGGGAACAGCCGCGCCAGTTTGACCTCGCCGGGATGCAGCGCGGCGAAGCGGTTGAGCCCGCTGGCATAGGCATCCAGCACACCGCGCACGTCGGTCGGAAGTTCGCCGTAATGGTTGTGTGCGGTCTGGCGCGCGCCGAGCCAGTGGTAGGCGAAATCGACCCCTGCGCCGTCTTGCCCGGCAATCGCGCCATAGCGTCCGCGGGTCATCGCGACGACATCCTGCAAGGTCGAGAAATCGTCTTCGGCGTGCGCGTAAGCGACCCCGAAGGCGACATCCGGATCGGTCTTGCCGTGGATATGCGGAACGCCGAATTCGTCACGCGAAATGTCTGCCGTGTAGGCGCGCTGCGGTGGGGGCGAGCCGGGCTGCTCGGCGAAGAAGGGCTCCCAACTGGCCAGTGCTACGAACAGTACGAGCACCAAGGCCAGCAAAGACCAGCCTGCCTGGACGAGCCAGCTTCGCGTCATTGAAAATCTCTCCCCGCCAAATCCGCCTGACATTTCCAAGCCGCCATTGCAGACCTCAAGTCCACAGCAAAATCACAGTTAAGGCCAGATAAATCTTGCGGCCAACCCGCAGTTGCGACAGTCTTCGACCATCCGTCGTTGGGGCGGTAGTCACTGCACACACTGAGTATGTTTATTGCTTGCTTAGTGAGATCTAGTGAAAGTTACTGTGCCAAATTATAGGGAGGACGTAACAATGAAATTCAAGTCACTCATGCACCGCCGCCTTGCCATCTGTACGGCTATAGCGATTCCCGCAGCGATGATTGCTGCTCCGGTCATGGCGACCCACTCGTGGGGCGGTTATCACTGGAAGCGCACGACCAATGCCGAACTCGCGATTCCCGTTGGCGATAACGTCACCGCTACGTGGCAAAGCGCATTCGATACTGCGATTGCCGACTGGAATGTCTCCAACGTGATCCAGTCGCCGGTCGTGGCTGGCACCATCAGTCCCAAGACCTGCAGGGCTGTGGCTGGGACGATTCAAGTTTGCAACGCGAGCTATGGCCGCACAGGCTGGCTCGGCCTTGCCAGCATTTCGCTCTCGGCTGGGCACATTTCGCAGGGCACAACCAAGCTGAACGATACCTATTTCAACACCGCGCAATACAACACTCCGGAGTGGCGGGCGATGGTGACCTGCCAGGAAATCGGGCATGACTACGGCCTCGACCATCAGGATGTGGTGTTTGACAATCCCAACCTCAACACCTGCATGGATTACACCAACCTGCCAGCCTCGAACCAGCATCCCAACGCGCACGATTATTCGATGCTGAGCGATATCTACAACCACCTCGATGCCGCCGCTGCGCTGCCGAGCGCACCGGGCAATTCGGCGCACGCCGATATTGGCGATACCCCGGCATCGTGGGGCCGCCCAGTGCACCGCGATGGCCAGGGCCGCCCGGACACCTATGAACGCCAGGATGGGCAAGGCGGAAAAACGATCACCCACGTCTTCTGGGCGATCGGTGAAGGCCCTGGCACTAGCCAATAGGGCGCGCACCAATGTAAGCAGGATGGGCGGCCCGGCAGCGGGTCGCCCTTTTTGTTTCGCCGACCACTTGTGTTGCTCAAACGCCACACTACCTCTGGTGTAACAGGAGGCTGATACACCGATGAACCTCGAAAAATTCACCGACCGCGCCAAGGGATTCCTGCAGAGCGCGCAGACCGTCGCGATCCGTATGA
>JARXKR010000120.1:1817-6774 GCA_030271565.1 Pseudomonadota bacterium | reverse complement strand
GTGGCGGTGAAATAGCACCGGCCATAGCCGCCGGTCGCCAGCACCACCGCGTGGCTGCGGAAGCGGTGGATCGAGCCATCGTCCATGCACAGCGCGATCACGCCCCGGCAAACCCCGTTCTCCATGATCAAGTCGATCGCGAAGTATTCGATGAAGAAGTCCGCGTCGTACTTCAGGCTCTGCTGGTACAGCGCGTGGAGCATGGCGTGGCCGGTGCGGTCGGCTGCAGCGCAGGTGCGCTGGACGGGGGGCCCTTCGCCCATGTTCTGCATGTGCCCGCCGAACGGGCGCTGATAGATCGTGCCGTTTTCATTGCGGCTGAACGGCACCCCGGCGTGTTCAAGCTCGTAAACCGCCGCAGGAGCCTCACGCACCATATATTCGATCGCGTCCTGATCGCCCAGCCAGTCCGAGCCCTTGACGGTATCGAACATGTGCCAGGTCCAGTGATCGGGCGAATTGTTCTGCAGGCTTGCGGCGATCCCGCCTTGCGCCGCCACAGTATGGCTGCGGGTGGGGAAGACCTTGGTGATGCAGGCGGTGCGCAGGCCGGCCTCGGCGCTGCCCATGGTGGCGCGCAGGCCCGATCCGCCCGCGCCGACCACCACGGTGTCATAGGTGTGGTCGATGATCTTGTAAGCGGCAGTCATGAGGGTCAGGCTCCCAGCGCGATGCGCGCCACGCTCAACAGGCCGAACGCGGCCCCGGCAAAGGTCAGAAGGTTCAGCGCGGCCATCACCGCGAATTTATTGGAATTGTCTGTGACATAGTCCTCGGCCAGCACCTGCAAACCCAGCCGCGCGTGCCAGAAAGTCGAGAGCACAAACAGTCCCGCCATCAAAGCAGGCAGCGGGGAATGCAGCCAACCATGGATCGAAGCGAAGCTGTAATCGCCCTTCGCGAGCAACCCGAACAACAGGAACAGCCCGGCAAACATGTTGCCGATCGCGGTATAGCGTTGCAGCAGCCAGTGATGCGCGCCGCTGTGCGCCGATCCCAGCGCGCGGACCCTGCCCAGTTCGGTTCCGTTACCCATCGTTCCGTTTCCTCAGCGCAGCAGAATGAAGACCCACACCGCGATCGTTGCGCTGAGCGCAAGGACCGGCGTGAGGATTGACCACAAGGCATTGTTCTTGAGCTCGTAACCTGCGCCCGTATCGAGCACGAAGTGGCGCAGACCCGAGGCCATGTGATTGAGGAACGACCAGGTCAGCCCGATCAGCACGACCTTGCCGTACCAGGCCCCGGCGTGCCCGGCGAAAGCCGCGTAGGCAGCAGGTCCGGCAGCGACCGCGTAAAGCCACCACAGCAGCACCGGCAGCCCGACCAGCGCCAGCCCGTCACCGGTGACGCGGTGGAGGATCGAGACGAACATCGCCGGACCCCAGCGCCAGATCGACAGGTGCGGCGAAAGCGGGCGATTGCTGGTCTTGGTGTCGACTTGGGCCATGCGGCGCTAAACCTCTTGTGGCAGCTGGGTGGCAGCTTGAGCCGAAAGCGGCCCCAGCTGCTGTCTTCTGCGTAGTCCCCATAATCAAAACGCGAAAGCGCGCAAGCGGTGGCTTGGCGGCTACGCGTAACGGGCTTAGAGCCATGCCCATGTCCCTGCCACCTGCCCCTTCGGCCACCCCCCTTACTGCTCTCGTAACCGGCTCCTCGCGCGGGATCGGCGCGGCCATTGCTGCTGCACTTCGCGCGCGCGGGGTCACAGTGATCGGCCATGCCAGCCGGGCGGGCGATGCCGACACGATCGCCGCCGATCTGGCCGACCCGGCTGCACCCGCGAACCTGTGGGACGCGGCACTGGAGCGCTCACCCCACGGGCGGATCGACATCCTGGTCAACAATGCTGGCAAGTTCGCGGCCAATCCGCTGGGCAATTCGGACATCGCCTGGCTCGACCAGTGGGAAGACACCTTGCGGATCAACCTGACTGCGGCGGCCGAATTGTCGCGCTTTGCTGTCAGGCACTGGCTTGCGGATGAACGCGGCGGGCGCGTGGTGCACATTGCCAGCCGCGCCGCCTATCGCGGCGACTCGCCAGATCATTGGCACTATGCGGCAGCCAAAGGCGGGATGGTGGCGATGCACAAGACCATCGCCCGGCACTACGCGGCCCAAGGCGTGCTCAGCTACGCGATCTGCCCCGGCTTCACCGACACCGCGATGGCGGGCGACTACCTGGCCAGCCGCGGCGGCGCGGCGCTGCTCGCCGATATTCCGCTCGGCCGGGTCGCCACGCCAGAGGAAATCGCGACAATGGCGGTGTTCTGCGCGCTCGATGCGCCGGCGAGCATGACCGGCGCAGTCTTGGATGCGAATGGAGCGAGTTATGTTCGGTAAAATTGCAATTGCCAGTCTGGGTCTGTTGATGCTGGGTGCCGACCCTGCGCCAGCCGAACTCCCCGCCGCCAGCCGCAACATCGCCGCTGCCTGCGGTCCCGATGGAGGCATGGCCGATTGGGTCAAGCCGGCGCCGCCTGCACACATTCACGGGCGGAGCTGGTACGTCGGCACTTGCGGCATCACCTCCGTGCTGGTCGAAACCTCCGCCGGTCTGGTCTTGATCGACACCGGCATGGCCCAGGCAGTACCCCATCTGCTGGCCAATGTCCGGGCGCTGGGGTTCGATCCGCGCGAGATCAAATGGCTGCTGATGACGCACGAGCATTTCGACCACGTTGGCGGCATGGCCGCGATCCAGAAGATCACCGGGGCAAAGCTCGTGGTCGGGCCCTTTGTTGCCAGGGCAATGCGCAGCGGCAAAGCTGATCCGGAAGATCCGCAGGCTGCGCAGCTTGAGAAGTATGCACTGGCACCCGCTCGGGTCGATCGGGTGCTGCGTAGCGGTGCAACCCTGAGTGCGGGGGGGACCCGTTTCACGATCCACGCCAATCCCACCCACTCGCCCGGATCGACCAGCTGGACGTGGCGAAGCTGCGAAGGAGGCAAGTGCCTGACCATTGCCTATGCCGATTCGATCAGCACGATTTCGTCCCCCGATTACCGCTTCAGCGATCATCCCGCACGGATCGATGCAGCGCGTGCCGGGCTGCGGGTGATTGAAGGCTTGCCCTGCGACCTGATCATCACACCACACCCTTCCTCCAGCAATCTACTCGATCGTCTGTCCGGCAAGGCACCGCTTATCGATCCGCGCGGCTGTATTGCCCATGCAGCGCAGGGAAGTGCCGGGTTGGCGCAGCGCCTTGCCGAGGAAGCCTCCGGCAAGTGACTAATAGCTGGAAGCTGCTGGCGCTCGCCCCGCGCTCGGTGATCGAGGCGGCGCTGCTGGCGCATGAAGATGCCGCCGAGTGGGACCCCGATATCGTCATCGCCGGGAGCGAAGTGGCCGAGGGCAAGCCCGACGAATGGCAGCTTGAAGCGTGGCTGCCGCGCAAGCCCGAGCGGACCGAAAAGGCCGCAGTGGCCCGGCTGTTCGCCAAGGCACCGACCTTCCGGATCGAACAACTACCCGAGACCGACTGGCTGACCACCAGCCAGACCGGGCTCGAGCCGATCCGTGCCGGGCGGTTCTACGTCCACACCCCCGAGCACCCGCCGCTGGACGAGGTCGGCGTGCGCGATTTCACGATCCCCGCCAGCCAGGCCTTCGGCACCGGCCAGCACGCCACCACCGCCGGCTGCCTCGCCATGCTGACCGAGATGAAAGCGCGCGGGGTGGTGGTGAAAAACTGCGCGGACATCGGCACCGGGACCGGCCTGCTGGCTTTCGCTGCGCTCCACCTGTGGCCGCGCGCGCTGGCGACCGCGAGCGATATCGATGCGGTGTGCCTGAGTGTCGTCGATGAGAACGCCCGCGCCAACGGGGTGCCGCAAGGTGCGCGCCCGGGCGAGCTGACCATGCTGGTCGCCGACGGAATGGAGCACCCGCTGCTCGAAGCGCGCGGGCCTTATGACCTGATCATCGCCAATATTCTCGCCGGGCCGTTGATCGACCTTGCCCCGCACTTTGCCAAGTCGCTGGTGCCCGGCGGACATCTGCTGCTTGCCGGTCTGCTCGAAAGCCAAGAGGCACAAGTCCGCGCCGCCTGCCGCCGTGTGGGCCTGCGCATCGCCGAGCGACTGATTAATGGCGACTGGTCGATCCTGTGGCTCCGCCAGCGCGGTGCGGCCTTCCGGTGAAGCCGCGCGATTTCCTGTTGCTGGTGCTGGTCTGCCTGCTGTGGGCGACCAATAATGTGCTGAGCAAGGTCGTGATCAGCCACTGGCACGTGCCGCCGCTGTTCTACACCGCAGTGCGCTTTGCCATCGTTACGCTGGTGACCCTGCCGTGGCTGCTGCCGATGCCGCGCCCGGCGTGGCGGATCGTGCTGATCGGGCTGGCGATGGGCGCGGGCAGCTTCGGGCTGATGTTCGTCGCGCTGACCTGGGCCTCTCCGTCCGAAGCGGCAATCGTGGTGCAATCGAGCGTGCCGATGACCACGCTGCTGTCGATCTGGCTGCTGGGCGAACGGATCCACTGGCGGCGCGGGCTGGGCATTTCCTTGGCGCTGGCCGGCGTGCTGGTGGTGGTCTGGCAACCGGGGTTCAAGGTCTCTGCGGGAATGGGCTTTTTGCTGGGCGCGGCGTTCTGCGGTTCGCTCGGGGCGGTGCTGATGAAGCAGATGGACGATATTGCGCCGCTGCGATTCCAGGCCTGGGTTGGGCTGACCGGGCTGGTGCTGCTGGTCCCGCTTTCGGCAGAAATCGAGCCGAATGCGTTCGAAGCAGCGACAGCGGCCGGCTGGTATTTCATCGGCGCGGTGGTGTGGTCGGCACTGGTGGTTTCGGTCTTCGCCCACAGCGCCTATTATCTGCTGATCGGGCGCTATGAAGCCAACCTGATTTCGCCGCTGACCTTGATGACCCCGATCGTCACCATCGCGCTGGGAGTGGCGATCACCGGCGACCATTTCGATGCGCGCATGGCGGTGGGCAGCGCGGTGGCCTTGCT
>JARXKR010000120.1:0-1717 GCA_030271565.1 Pseudomonadota bacterium | reverse complement strand
CCGCACCAGACCGCAGTGCTGTCGTTCCACGAGCTCAAGCTCTACGCCACCGTGATGTGGTGCAAGGGTGCCGAATGTGGCATCAGGTTCGAGCAGCCGATCGAACTCGAGGACATGCAGGGCATGTTGTGGATCACCGAGAACCGCGAGTTGAACGAGCGGATCTGCAACGAAGCCCACGCGCTCGCCTGGGCCGAGGGCGAATAGCTCAGCGCGGCTAACGCGTGTTCAGGCGACACCCATCAAATGCGGCACGAATGCCTGCCACCACGGGGTGTTCCACAACAGGATGATCAGGGCTCCGGTTGGCAGAACCAGTGCCAGCCAAATTTTATAAGCCCGCTGAATCCCGCCCAACCGATAGTAGTCCCAAGCAAACAAGGGCAGCGCGATGAGCAAAATGTAAATCTCGGGAGACCAGGGGCTGACCGGCATTGTGCTGGGTAACCAGGTAATCCGATCTACCGCTGCGGGCATGGCTGCGATCGGGGCCAGCACCATCAGTCGCTTGTGGGTCGCCGAATCATATTTTCGCGCCCGCAGGGCCAAGACCACAGTTGTGGCAAAGACCAGCCCGACCTGCATTTGAATCAATGCGATGTTGCCGCGGGTGGCGACGGTTGCCAGCCCGGCAGCGTCGGGCCCGCCCGGGATCGCGTGCGCCGCATCCCAGACCTGGCGGTACATGGTGGGTGCCAGCACGATGCCGATGACGACCACCGCCGGAGCGAGCACCATCGAGATCATGCCCAGTTGCTTGTGCCCGGCGCGTCGCCCGGTGGCCATCAGGCTGGTCTGGGCGAGCAGGAGGAGGAGCCAGCTGCCCATGGCAATCGCATGGAGGTGGAGGACCGGCGGGAATGGCAGCCGTTCACCCGTCTCGACCATCCCGACCTTCATGATCGAATCCGGAATGAAGCCGGTCAAAGTCACCACAATCAGCAACGCCGCCATCGCGACATAGATCCAGCGGTCGATCAGCGAAACAAGGTCTGTGCTCGCGTCGGCTGGCATTGCACGAATGTCGGATGCGGCGAGGTCAATCGGTTGCACCATTTAAAGTCCCCCGGTGGTGCGACCCCCGAGATCGAATGGTATCACGCTTCCGGTATTAAGCAAATCCATCAGGCTCGCGCGCCTAACCCGCCGCCCTGACGATCTGCGCCCAGGCCGCCTCGTCGATCACCTCGATCCCCAGCGCCGCCGCCTGCTTGAGTTTGCTCCCCGCGCCCGGCCCGGCGACCACCAGGTCGGTCTTGGCGCTGACCGATCCGGCGGCCTTGGCGCCAAGCCGCTCGGCCTGCGACTTGGCCTCGTCGCGGCTCATCGTTTCGAGCTTGCCGGTAAATACCACAGTCTTTCCCGCCACCGCGCTGTCGCGGGTTTCGACGATGTAATCGGGCGGGGAGACTTCGGAGAGCAGGTCGTTCCACACCGCCACGTTGTGCGGTTCGTGGAAGAAATCTCCGAGGGATTCGATCACTGCGGGACCTATCCCATCGATCGACGACATCTCGTTCAACGCATCAAGGTCCGCTTCGTGAGATCTAATGCCAGTTTCGGTGTCGTTTGACGTTGTCTTATGAGCCAAGGTTGCGACTTTCCGGAACCGTTCGAGCGTAACAAAACGCTTGAGTAGATCGCGCGCGGTCACCGCGCCGACATGACGGATGCCCAGCCCGAACAGCAGCCGCGCGGCATCGGGCGCGCGCTTGGC
>JARXKR010000119.1 GCA_030271565.1 Pseudomonadota bacterium | reverse complement strand
GGCTCTCGCAACGGCCTTCGCATTCTGGTTGTGAATGAGTCTGGACCCTAGGAGTTAAGTAAAGTGTCACCGTAATTGCAAGTTTAATCCGGTCTAAGAAGCATATTTAAGATTTTACCTCCGTTAAAGCGGATCGGTCGGACCAAAATCGAGTACGCGATATGTCAGATTTTTCCTCTATTACCTCTTTGAAAGCTGCTGAGGATGCTTCACGAGAAGGTTCTCTGGTAAAGGCGCTGCTCTTTCCCACAGAGTTGGGCGGCCAAGATCGTCCTGAGAACCTGGTGTATATTCCTCCGCATGTTTGGGAAATTAAGAGCAACTCGACGGATGAGTTACTTAGCGCGGTGCGTGGAGGAATGAATGACGTTGCGATAGTGCCCGAATATCGCGGGACAAGTTTCGTTCCTACCAAGATTACGATAACAGCAGCTAGTGCCGGGATGGCCCCAGGATACAAGCTCGAAATCGGAATTTGGTAAGGATTCTCGACATAAATTCCGGGGACACAAATTCCGGGGACACAATACTTAATTCAATCACGCCTTCGCTCAGACGCTCCCGCCGCGCTCTCACCTTTCCTACATCCCCCCATTCTGCCAAACTCAGTGCATCCCGCTTCCCGCATTAACGCTCCCCCGCCCGATCAGACTCCCCGCGCATGCACTTCATCAACTAACCCGCCACCACCACCTCCAGCCTGACCTACAATGCCAATGGCTACCTCACTTACGTCAGCACCACCGGGGCCCAAGCCAAACAGATCTCCTACACTGCGGACGCGGTCGGGCAGATCATGGTCCGCACGCAGACGACCAATGGCTCCTCGACCAGCCCCAAGGACTTCAGCTTCTTCTTCAACGGGGTGAAGATCGGCGCGATCGGCAACAACGGCACCGACAACGTCGATTACAAGACACCGCCGTCGGACGGGGGACACGCAATAGCATGTCCGCGCAACCGGCCGCACCGCCGAATACGGTGTCCCCGGTTGCGCGGACAACTTCACTTGGCGTTCAGGCAGGCTCTGGCTATAGGCACCGGCATGCATAGCCGTTCCCCGCTCAAGCTCGCCCTGTCCGCTGCCATCTGCGCGGCGCTGCTCACCACTGCCGCTTGCGGCGGGCGCGGGGGCGGGCCGAAGGATACCGCGTTCGTCGCGCGCGATGTGGATACGCTTTACGCCGCCGCGAAAGACCGGCTCGATCGCGGCGATACGCTGGTTGCCGCAGCGCTGTTCGACGAGGTTGAGCGCCAGCATCCCTATTCGCCGTGGGCCCGCCGCGCGCAGCTGATGAGCGCGTTTTCGTATTATGTGGCGAAGGACTATAACAAGTCGGTCCAGGCCGCGCAGCGGTTCCTCTCGATCCACCCGGGCAACCGCGACGCGCCTTATGCCTATTACCTGATCGCGCTGTGCTATTACGAGCAGATCAGCGACACCGACCGTGACCAGAAAATCACGATGCAGGCGCTGCAGACGCTCAACGAAGTGGTCCGCCGCTATCCCAACACGCGCTATGCGTCCGATGCCCGGGTCAAGATCGACCTGGTCAACGATCACCTTGCGGGCAAGGAAATGCAGATCGGGCGCTATTACGAAAAGTCGGGCAAGTGGCTCGCCGCCTCGCTGCGCTTCCGCAATGTGGTCGAAACCTACCAGACCACCAGCCACGCGCCCGAAGCGCTGTTCCGGCTGGTCGAGGCCAACCTCGCGCTTGGCGTTCCCGAAGAGGCGCAGAAATATGCTGCGGTGCTGGGCGCGAACTATCCCGGCAGCAAATGGTACGAGAAAGCCTACAAGTTGATGCAGAAGTACGCGCCGGGAACCGTCGTTAAATAGTACGCTGCTCGCCTTTCAGGCGATCTTGGTTTTGATCTTCACATCCACCTGCCCGAACTTGGGCAGGCTCAACGCGACACCAGGCTGCTGCATCAGGTGCATCGGATATTGCCCGGTGGGCAGCGCGCCGAGCGGCATGCCGGCCTGAGCCAGAACATAGGGTGAGACACGGTGGCGGGTACACAGCCCGCCGGCACCGTCGTCGACCAGCTGGTGTTCGAATTCCAGCCCCTGCATCGATCCGGCCGAGCGGCGCGCGGTGGCGACCGCCAGCTGGCCTTCGCCGAAGTCGACCACGAATGGAGTGCCGAGCGGTACGTCGAGCAGGCCTTCGACCATACAGCCGCCGCGCGAAAGGTTACGCATCATCGCTTCGTAGCGGTGATCCTCATGGATCAGGCCGACGCGGCGCAGTACGGTGCGGCGCTCGGGGCGGTACTTGCTCGGACCGTCGGGCTCGATCATCCATTCGCCGCACAGCAATGCCTCGCAAACGTCGTCGAAGGCGACCGCAGCAGCGTAGATATAGCCCTGGATCTGGCTGACCTTGAGCCGCCGCATCGCATCGAGCTCGTCGTGGGCTTCGATCCCTTCGGCGGTGGTCTCCATCCCCAGTGCTTCGGCGAGGCTGACGATCGAGGCGATGATCGCGCCGTTGCGGTTGCCCTCCTGGGTGACCCCGGTGATGAAGCTCTTGTCGATCTTGATCTTGTCGAACGGCGCGTGCTGGAGATAGGCGAGCGAAGAGTAACCGGTGCCGAAATCGTCGAGCACCAGCCGCACGCCGAGCAGCTTGAGCGCGTTGAACATCGCCTCGGTCGCCTCGCGATCACCGAGGAAGATCGATTCGGTAAGCTCGAGTTCGAGCCGCTCGGGGGCAAGTTCGGCATGCGCCAGCGCCTGCGCGACAATCGCGGCAAACCCCGGGTTGGAGAACTGCATCGCCGAGACGTTGACCGAGATTTTGACGCTGCCCGGGATCTGGGCGGCATCCATGCAAGCCTGCTTGAGCACCCAATCGCCCAGCGCGCCGATCAGATTGCATTCTTCGGCAATCGGGATGAACACACCGGGCGAGACATTGCCCAGTTCGGGGTGCTCCCACCGCGCGAGTGCTTCGAGGCTGACCACCTTGTTGGTTTTGGTATCGACGATCGGCTGGTAAGCGACGTGCATCTGGTCTTCACCAAGTGCGTCGCGCAGGTCTTCCTCGATCTGGCGGCGGCGTTCGGCCTCGCTGTGGAGGTCGCTCGAATAGAAGCGAAACTGGCCGCGCCCGCCGCCTTTCGAAGCATAGAGTGCCAAATCGGCCGAGCGCACCAGCTCTTCGCTGGTGATCCCGTCATAGGGCGCGATCGCAATTCCTATAGAAGCCCCGATCACGCAGCGGCTGCCATCGATCTGATAGGGCTGCGACAGCATGGTGATCACGGTCCGGGCAATCTCGCCCAGCCGGCCGCGATCATCGATGTCGGGCAGCATGATCTGGAATTCATCGCCGCCGAGCCGGCCGATTTCGCAATTCTTGTCGGTCACCACGCGCAGCAAGCGCTGGGCGACCTGTTTGAGCAGTTCGTCGCCGGCCGGATGGCCAAGCGTATCGTTGACCTGCTTGAACCGGTCGAGGTCGATCATCAGAATCGCGCAGCACCGTTTGGCCGACTGGTAGGCGGTGAGGGTCGCGTGAAGCCGCTTGCCCATGCGGTGGCGATTGGCGAGCCCGGTGAGCGAATCGAACTGGGCAAGCCGCGAGGCGTCCTTCTGGCTTTGGCGCGTGGCGGTGATATCGGCGCCGTTGCCGCGATAGCCGATGAAATTGCCGCTCGAGCTGAATTGCGGACGCCCGGAAATCGACCACCACACTTCGCTCTTGTCGAGCGCAGCCCGCACCGCGAGATCGGCAAAGGTTTTGCGGCCGCTGAGGATGAGCGGAAGCGGGCGTTCGAGCGTGTCGTCCTCATCGCGTTCAAGAATGAACAGCGATTGGATCGGTCGGCCAAGCAGGTCCGTTCGGGTGCAGCCAAGCGCATCGGCTACGGTCTGCGAGATGTAGGTTATTTCGCCATCGGCATTGCTTGACCAGAACCAGCCCAGCCCCGAGGCTTCGTAATCGTGCAGCAGCAGCATCGCCTGCTTGAGTTCCTCGCCGCTCGGCACCGCCGATCCATGCGGCGCAGCAGCCTCTGCATTCCCGCCCAGCAGGTTGCGAAAGCGGCCAAACGCAGAAGGCGAAACGTCACTCATGACAAGCAGAAGAGCCTCGTCGGAAAATCAGGTGCAACCCATTGCCCAGCCTTAATCAAACATGGTTGAGGAATGCCTAATGCGGTCGGCAATGCGTAGCTCTGGCCTCACGCCGCCGCACCCCCACGCCGCAGCGATGACCGGACGCTGGATTGCGGGGTCTGCGCCAGCAACGCGACGCGTCCGGCGTCGAGTTCGAGCGGGGCCGCAAATTCGACCCCCATGCGGTCTTCCTGGCACCACCGCGCGGTTGCAGTGACTACGCCGCCTTCGGCCAGCATGATCCGGAAGATCGTGCCCGGCGGTACGTTCCACAGCCCCTCGACCATCGCGCCAGTGGCGGAGATGTTGCGGATCGTACCGTGGTAATGCTGCCCGGCGTGATCGAGCACGACCTTGCGCAGCATGGTGTGACGGGTCGAGCGCGCAGCGCGCGGTCCTTTGGCGATCGCGGTTGTGCCCGACTGCAGCCGCTCGCTCGCCGCAGCGAAATCAAGCGGTTTTTCATAGATGAAGCCCTGTACATGGCTGCAACCGAGCATCCGGACGAGGTCGAGTTCGTCGAGCGTTTCGACGCCCTCGGCAGTCGTTTCCATCCCCAGCGCTTCGGCCAGGCTGACGATCGAGGCGATAATCGCGCCGTTGCGGCTGCCATTGATGGTGGCGCCGCGAACAAAGCTCTGGTCGATCTTGATCTTGTCGAACGGCGCTTTCTTGAGATAGCCGAGCGAGGAATAGCCGGTCCCGAAATCGTCGAGCGCGAGCCGCACCCCGACCCGCTTGAGCGCAGCGAACATCGCGTCGGTGACCTCGTCGTCGTTGAGGAATACGCTCTCGGTAATCTCCAGTTCGAGCCGTGCGGGATTGACCTGCGCCGATGCCAGCGCGTGGGTAATGATCGACGGCAGCATGGGATTGGCGAACTGCAAGGGCGAGACGTTGACCGCAACCCGCACGCTTTCGGGCCATTTCGCGAGATCGTGGCAAGCCTGGCGCAGCACCCATTCGCCGATCTGTGCGATCAGACCCGAATCTTCGGCGACCGGAATGAATTTGGCCGGTGACAAAGGACCGCGAGTCGGGTGAGTCCACCGCAGCAGGGCTTCGAACCCGGTGATCCGTTCGGTCGAGGTGTGGACCACCGGCTGGTAATGCACCTCGAAGCCGCCAGTGGTGATCGCATCGCGCAGATCCTGCTCGAGCTGGCGGCGTTCTTCGGCATCGCTGTGCAGGTCTTCGGCGTAGAAGTGGTGGCGGCCGCGTCCGCCGTCCTTCGCCGCATAAAGCGCGAGATCGGCGTTGCGAATGATCGCTTCTGAAGTCACTCCGTCCTCGGGCGAAAAAGCGATCCCGATCGAGGCGCCGATCATCACCCGGTGTCCGTCGATCGAATAGGGCTCGGACAGGTCGTGGATCACCCGCGCTGCCAGTTGGGCCAGATCCTCGCGGCGATGGCGTCCGGGCAGGACAACCTCGAATTCGTCGCCGCCGAGTCGACCGACCCGGCCGTGCTCGCCGATCGTGCGCTCAAGTCGGCTGGCGACCTGGGTCAGCAGGTAATCGCCGGCCGGGTGCCCCATCGTATCGTTGACCTGCTTGAACCGGTCGAGATCGAGCAGGAACACCGCGCAGGTCCGGTGATCATGATTGGGCGCGACAAGGATCTTCTCGAGCGTCTGCGCCATCTGCAACCGGTTGGCGAGCCCGGTGAGCGAATCGTAATGCGCCAGCCGGGTCGCGTCGGCTGCCGAGCGGCGCCGCTCGGTCAGGTCGTTGCCCGAACCGCGAAAGCCGACAAAATTGCCAAACGTATCGTAAAGCGGTCGGCCATTGACCGACCACCAGCGTTCTTCGCCGCGGGTTGCCGCGCGCATCGCCAGCTCGCTGAAGGCGGACCGTGCGGTCAGGTGGAAAGCCAGCGTGCGCTCGTTTTCCTGTCCCTGCGGATCAGGGATGAACAGGTCGGATAAGGGCCGTCCGTACAACAGCGAGCAGTCGCAGCCCAGCAGTTCGCCAATCGGGGGTGAAAGATAGACCATCTGGCCGCGGCGGTCGGTCTCCCAGAACCAGCCCTGCCCGGTCTGTTCGAAATCGTGGAGGATTTCCTCGGCGCGAAGCTGGGTTCGCTGCCGCTCAATGTCGGCGCGGGCCTCACGCGCATCGCTCAGCCCCTGGCGCCGGGCGGTGTATATTCCGGTCAATCCCCCGACGGCCAGAGTGAAATAGGTCGCCGGACTTGCGGTGATTATCGCCACCCCGCCCCACAGCCCGAGCTGCGCCACAGTAATGCTCGATACCCGGCGGTTCAGGATGATGATCGCCAGCGAACCGGCGATGATCAGCAGTCCCATCGAATCCTGCCAGTCGGCATGGACGAACTGGGTCCAGCGCGCCATCGCGGTTCCGAACAGCAGCATGGGCAAGCCGACCAACAGTGAGGCGAGCATATTGCGGTGGGCAGGTGCATCCAGCCGTTCGCGCTCGAACCGTGCGGCAATTGGCGTCAGTGTCGCAGTTGCAATGGCAACGAGCAGCATCGCTACAGACAAAAGCCGGGGGAGCGAATGCGTCGTGATCCCGGTGAGCACTGCGGCAGCAGACATTACCGGAGCCATCATGATCCAGTTGGGTTCGATCAGGTCGCGCAGGACATCGCTGTCGGCGCTGCGCCGCCGCGCCGGACCAGCCGTGCGTGCGGCTTGGGCCTTGATCGACACCACGTTTGCTCCACCCGGCGCAGGCGCACGGCCGCCCTGGCGCTCGGGCGGCGCTGGGGTCAGGTCCTC
>JARXKR010000118.1 GCA_030271565.1 Pseudomonadota bacterium | reverse complement strand
TCGGCAACCTCGACGCGCAGCGCGACTGGGGCCACGCCCGCGAATATGTCGAAGGGATGTGGCGGATGGTGCAGCAGGATCAGGGCGACGACTATGTACTCGCGACCGGGGTCACGACTTCGGTGCGGCAATTTGTCGAATGGGCCTTCGCCGATGCCGGGATCACGCTCGAATGGCGCGGCAACGGGGTGGAAGAGCAAGGGTTCTGCGCGAAGTCCGGCGCACTACGAGTGGCGGTAGATCCGCGCTACTTCCGCCCGACCGAGGTCGACCTGCTGATCGGCGATCCGACCAAGGCACGCGAAAAACTCGGCTGGAGCGCGACCATAGCGGTCCGCGAACTGGTGCACGAGATGGTCGAAGCCGACCTGATGACCATGCGCAGCGCGCCGATCGGACGCGGCAGCTGATGCTGGGGGAGATCCCGTTCGACCTTGCCGGCAAACGGGTCTGGGTCGCCGGGCATCGCGGCATGGTCGGCAGCGCGATTGTCCGCCGGCTGGCCAGCGAGAGCTGCGAAGTGATTACCGCCAACCGCCAAGAGCTCGACCTGACCGACCAGCGCGCGGTGCTCGGGTGGATGCACAACCAGCGCCCGCAAGTCGTGGTGATGGCGGCGGCGCGGGTCGGCGGAATCCTCGCCAACGACTCCATGCCGGTCGAATTCCTGCGCGATAACCTGCTGATCCAGATCTCGGTGCTGACCGGGGCCGAATCGGTCGGGGTCGAAAAGCTGCTGTTTCTGGGTTCGTCGTGCATCTACCCCAAGCACGCACAGCAGCCGATCAAGGAAGAATCGCTGCTGACCGGGCCGCTCGAGCCGACCAACGAATGGTATGCGCTCGCCAAGATCGCCGGGATCAAGCTCGCACAGGCCTATCGCCGCCAGTACCAGTGCGACTTCATCAGCGCGATGCCGACCAATCTTTACGGCCCGGGCGACAATTTCGATTTGAGCGCCAGCCACGTCATGCCTGCGCTGATCCGCAAGGTCCACGAGGCGAAAGCTACTGGCGGAGAAGTGGTGGTCTGGGGCAGCGGCTCCCCGCGCCGCGAATTCCTCTACGTCGACGATTGCGCCGATGCCTGCGTCCATCTGCTCACGCACTATTCGGACGAGGGTCACATCAACGTCGGCTCGGGCAGCGATGTCTCGATCATGGAATTGACCCGGCTGGTGATGGAGGTGCTCGGTTACGACGGCCCGGTGGTGACCGACCCGAGCAAGCCCGACGGCACCCCTCGCAAACTGATGGACAGCGGCAAGCTCGCCGCGCTCGGCTGGACGCCAAAGACGCAATTGCGCGACGGAATTGCCAAGAGCTACGCGGCGTTCCTCGGCGGCGAAGGACGCGGGCTTTGAACCGAGATGCGCCCAAACCAACCCAAGTCCGTTCGTCCTGAGGAGGGATCGAAGCCTTTGGCTGAGTGACCGTCTCGAAGGACTTTGCATTGCGCTTGGTGGTTCGAGACGGGCCTTCGCTTTGCTCAGTCCCTCCTCACCACGAACGGTGAACCGGATTAAGCATCACAGGCTCTAACTCCCGCGCTGGTGCGGAGCGTCGATGTCGGCGAGCAGGTCTTTCGCGGCCAGTCCGGTTTCGTTGATCAGGCCCTCGGGGTCGGGATGGATCAGGATTTCGATCCCGGGGAATTCGGCCAGCAACTTTTCCTCGATTTCGTCCATCACATCGTGTGCGGCACGCACCGACATATCGGGATCGACCGCAACGTGGAACTGCACGAAATCGCGATTGCCCGAAGTGCGGGTGCGCAGATCGTGCAGCCCCTTGAGTTCGGGATGGCGGGCGACGACTTCGAGAAACTGGATCTTCTTCGCCTCGGGCCATTCGTGATCCATCAGTTGCTCGACCGCTTCCTGCGAGGCGTGCCACGCGCCCCAGCCGAGCCACAACGCGATCCCTAGGCCAAACACCGCGTCCGCGCTCGGCACCCCGGCGTACTGGTCGAGCGCGAGCGCGGCGATCACCGCGAAATTGAGCACGAGGTCGGACTTGTAGTGCAGGTGGTCGGTCGAAATCGCGAGCGAACCGGTCCGCGCGATCACCCGGCGCTGCCATACCAGCAAGACCATGGTCGCACCGATTGCAATAACCGAAACCGCAATCCCGTCATCCGCGCTGGCCGGCCGCGCGCCGGTGAACCACTGCGCGCCGGCCCGCAGCGCCAGCGTCAGCGCGGAAATCGAGATCAGCACAACCTGGAACATTGCCGCGAGCGCTTCGGCCTTGCCGTGCCCGAAGCGGTGTTCATCATCGGCCGGTTGCGCCGCGACCCAGACCCCGAGCAGCGTCGCGAGGCTGGCGATCAGATCGAGCCCGGTATCGGCCAGACTGCCGAGCATCGCGGTCGAGCCGGTCTGGAGCACTGCCCAGATCTTGAGCCCGGCGAGCAGGCTGGCGACCGCGATCGAGGCATAGGCCGCGCTGCGGTTGAGCTTGCCATGGCTGTGCAAGGTTGCAGCGCTCATGGGTAAAGCAGGCTGCTGGTCCAGCCGCCATCCAGGCTGCGCACGAACCGGCGCCGCTCGTGCAGCCGAAACGGCCGGTCAAGCCAGAATTCGATCGCGGCTGGGGCGAGGCGAAACCCGGTCCAGTGCTCCGGGCGCGGCACCTTGCCGACCAGATAGCGTGCGCCGGTCCTGGCGATCCGGGCGAGAAATTCACCGCGCGAACCCAGCGGCGCGGACTGGTCCGAGGCATGCGCGCCGATCTGCGAATCGCGGCCGCGGCTGGCGAAATAGGCGTCAGCCTGTTCGCCCGAGACTTCGCTGACCACGCCTTCGATGCGGATCTGGCGGCGCAGCGACTTCCAGTGGAACAGCATCGCCGCCTGCGGATTATCGTGCAGTTCCCCGCCCTTGCGGCTATGGCCATTGGTATAGAACACGAAGCCGTCGGGTCCCCAGTCCTTGAGCAGCACCATCCGCACCGAGGGCGCACCTTCGGGCGTGGCAGTGGCAAGCGCGACCGCTTCGGGATCGTTGGACTCGCTCACCCGCGCCGCCTCGAACCATTCGCCGAACAGCGCGAACGGGGATTGGGCGGGAATCGCGTCTTGGGTCTGGGGGTCCATGGCTGCTGCGCATAGCCGCTGCGCGCGGGCGAAGGAAGCGCCGCAAATGCGGCAAATGCAATGTCCGCCTTGTCCTGCAGCGCTCGCGCCCCTAGCTAGCGCACTATGGCTGATCCGTATGCAACCCTGGGCGTGGCGCGCAGCGCGAGCGAGAAGGACATCAAGTCGGCGTACCGCAAGCTCGCCAAGGAGCTGCATCCAGATCGCAACAAGGACAATCCCAAGGCGTCGGAACGCTTTTCGGTGGTGACCGGCGCCTATGACCTGCTCTCCGACAAGGACAAGCGCGCCAAGTTCGACCGCGGCGAGATCGATGGCGATGGCAACCCCAGCATGGGCTTCGGCTATGGCCACACCGCTGGACCGGGCGGGTTTAACGGGGGTGGCCAGCGCGGCTTCCGCACCGAAGATTTCGAAGGTTTCGGCGGCGGTGGCGGGCCCGAAGGGATCGACATCGGCGACATCTTCGAGGGTCTGTTCGGCGGTCGCGGCGGCGGCGGCGCGAGTGGCGGTTTCGGCGGCGGCATGGGCGCAGGACGCCAGCGCGCCGCCCCCAAAGGCGCCAGTGTACAATACAAGCTGGGTGTCTCGCTGACCGACGCGGCGACCCGCGCGACCCAGCGGATCACGCTGGCCGACGGCAAGACGATCGACCTCAAGCTGCCAGCCGGGGTCGAGGACGGCACCCAGATGCGGCTCGCGGGCAAAGGCGAAGCGGGACCCGGCGGCGCCGGTGACGCTATCGTCTCGATCACTGTCCAGCCGCATCCGTGGTTTCGCCGCGATGGCGACAACCTGCGGCTCGAGCTGCCGGTCAGCCTCGATGAGGCAGTGAACGGCACCAAAGTGCGCGTGCCGACGGCTGAGGGCGCGGTCATGCTGACGCTCGCCCCCGGAACCAGCTCGGGCAAGACGCTGCGGCTCGCAGGCAAGGGCATGAGCCGCAAGGACGGGACCCGCGGCGACCAGCTGGTGACAGTCGAAGTCCAGCTGCCGGTGGGGGACGACGATCTGGTCAAGCGGCTCGACGGCTGGCACGATCCGCGCAACTTGCGCGCGAAATTCGGCGTCTGAGCGGGTAAGCGGCGGTGCAGGAACGCGAACTCGACGAAGCGCACCTGCCGCCGCTGACCGTCCCAGATCTCTCGCCCGAAGCACGGCGCAAGCGCGCGCACCGGCTGCAGGAAGCCTATGACGAACATGTCGGCCCCGAAGGCAGGTTCTGGCGGACCCGGTTTTTCCGGGTGCTCGCGCGGGTCTGGGCCGGGGCCTACAACGACGGGTTCATCCACGCCGGTAACCTCGCTTATATGGCGATCCTCGCGCTGTTCCCGTTCTTCATTACGGTCGGCGCGGTGCTCAGCCTGGTCGGCGAGCAGGCGCAGCGCGAGGCTTCGGTCCACGCGTTTCTAGTGGCCATGCCTCCGATTGCTGCAAAGGCGCTCGAGCCGGTCGCGCGCGACGTAATTGTGGCGCGCAGCGGTTGGCTGCTGTGGGCCGGCGGGCTGATTGGGCTGTGGACGGTCGGCAGCCTGGTCGAGACGATCCGCGATATCTTGCGCCGGGCCTATGGGACCAAGCCGGCGCACGCGTTCTGGCGCTACCGGCTGATTTCGACCGGAGCGATAGTCGGCGCGGTGATTGCGCTGCTGTTCGCGCTGCTCGCGCAGGTGTTCATCGGCACTGCGCAACAGGTGGTCGAGGCGCGCTATCCGTGGCTGTCCGGGCTGACTAACCTGCTCAACCTGTCGATGCTGCTCCCGCCGGTGATCATCTATGCCTCGTTATTCCTGATATTCCTGACGCTCACCCCCAGCTCGTACCGCACCAGGCGCTATCCCAAGTGGCCGGGCGCCTTGCTGGTGACCGTGTGGTGGGTGACGGTCAGTTCGTCGCTGCCGGGCGTTTTGCATCGCTTCTTCACCTATGATTTGACTTACGGCAGTCTTGCCGGTGTCATGGTCTCGCTGTTCTTTTTCTGGCTGGTCGGATTCGGAATGGTCGTTGGCGCGGAGTTGAACGCGGCACTGGCCGAGACTCCGGAGGAACGGAATCTGGTCGGACAGGCAGACAATCGGGCTAACAGCGCCTGATCGGCAATACAGGGTCAAGCATGGCGGGAATGGCATGACAAAATTGATGCAAGGCAGGCGCGGACTGATCATGGGGCTGGCGAATGACAAGTCGCTGGCCTGGGGGATCGCCCAGAAACTGGCGGAACACGGTGCGGAACTGGCGTTTTCCTATCAGGGCGAGGCGCTGGAAAAGCGCGTCCGGCCACTTGCCGACAGTCTTGGCAGCGATTTTCTGATTCCTTGCGACGTCTCCGATATGGCCGATCTCGACGCTACGTTTGCGGCGCTGAAGGCGCGGTGGGAGACGATAGATTTTGTCGTCCACGCGATCGGTTATTCGGACAAGACCGAGCTGCGGGGGCACTATGTCGACACCAGCCTCGACAACTTCCTGATGACGATGAACATTTCGGCCTATTCGCTGGTTGCTGTGGCGCAGCGGGCTGCGAAGATGATGCCAACCTACGACGCCGAAACCGGCACGGGTGGAGGCTCGATCCTGACGCTGTCGTATTACGGCGCCGAAAAGGTCATCCCGCACTACAACGTGATGGGAGTGGCCAAGGCCGCGCTCGAGACCAGCGTCAAATACCTCGCCAACGATCTCGGCCCGGTCAACATCCGGGTCAACGCAATCTCGGCGGGACCGATCAAGACGCTGGCGGCGAGCGGGATCGGCGATTTCCGCTACATCCTCAAATGGAACGAACTGAACTCGCCGCTGCGCCGCAATGTCACGATTGGCGACGTCGGCGGGGCGGGGCTGTACCTGTTGTCGGACTTGGCCTCAGGCGTGACAGGCGAGATTCATCACGTCGATGGCGGCTACAACGTGATCGGGATGAAACAGGAAGACGCGCCGGATATCGCGCTGAGCTAAACTCAATTCTTCGGCGGAGCCGGGGCGTTGGTGTCGTTCGGATCCTTGTCGGCCTTGGCTTCCTCGGCCTTGCGGCGTTCTTCCATCTGGGTTTCGATCGCTTCGACCCGCGCCTGCGTTTCAGCGGCATCCGTGTCGATCGTGGCGAGGCGCTTGGCGCGCTCGTCGGCGATCATCTGGCCGAACTTGATGCCCGGATCGATCTTCTTTTCGGCGTAGGCATCGTTGATCAGCTTGCCCGCGCACCCGGTCCAACCGCCCGCGCCAACCGGCGAGCAGCTCATCGTGCCGGTGCGGCTGACGGTTTCGTAGGCCCGAACCTTGTTGTTCCACGCCTCGTTCTGCGGGCTGGTATGTTCGCGCAGCGGCTCGGGAATGCGGTAGCGCTCGCTCTCGTCCTTGCGCGCGCAGACCGTGATCGTGTCGTCGGTCGATTGCGGGCAGGAATCTGTACCGAACACGATCAGCTGGTTGACCTTGGGCTCGGGCGCATCCTGCGCCAAGGCCGGAAGCGCGAACAGCGCGGACAGCAGCATCGGGGCAAGCAGGGCAGTGATCGGGCGCATCGTTCGGACTCCTCGGCGGGCCTTCGATATAGGCACGGTCCGCGCTGAATAACAGATGAAGGCGGTCGAGGTTCCGAAGGCTAGATCCGCTCGGCTAGTCGGATTGCCACACGGCACCCCAGCCGGATCGCGCCCGATAGGAGCGGATAGCCGGGTGCCTGTTCGGCTCCGTTGGCAAAGGCGACGTCACGGTGTGCGCGCTCGTCATCACGGAACTCGGCAATCATCTCCGACAGTTCGGGGTCGCTGTCGCCGAGTTGAACCAATTGTGCGCTGT
>JARXKR010000117.1 GCA_030271565.1 Pseudomonadota bacterium | reverse complement strand
AGCCCGCGCGCTACCGCTTGAGCATGTCCGGCTGGAGCAACCGGTGCAGGTGCACCACCACGTATTTCATTTCGGCATCGTCGATCGTGCGCTGCGCGGCGCTGCGCCAGGCCTCTTCGGCGCTGGCATAGTCCGCGAAAACTCCGACGAAATCGATCGCGTCGAGATCTTCGAATTCCACCGTCTGCGGATCGATAACCCGGCCGCCGAAGACGAGGTGCAATTTCTGATCTGACATGCGCGCTAAATCCCGGGGAGCGGTGAAAGCGCGCCCATAGTCAGCCTGCGCGGCGTGCGCAAGTTCGGCTTAGCCCCTATTCGCGCGTTTACCGGCGCAATCGCGTGGCGAACTTCATCGCTTCGCCGGCGAGGCGCAGGCCCTGGCTGCGCGCGCTTTTGCCCGCACTGGTGGCACGCTGGCGCAAGGGTGCAGTCGTTTCGGTGATCTTCTCGAGCCCGTCGTGCGCCGCTTCTCCGGCCACTTCGCGGGCGTGCTTGCTGTAAACGAGGCCGAGCTCAGCCGCGACGGTTGCTGCGCTCAGGGCACGCTTGGCTGCTTTGCTAGCGAACTTCCGTGGCAGAAAGGCGGCGACAAGCACACCCATGCCGAGACCGGCGGCGAGGGTGAGCCATGGATATTCCCGGGCGAGGCCACGGTAGTTCTCAGGTGGATAGGCGTCGGGCAGGTGGTCGCCGCTATGCTGAGCAGGCTTGGCGCTGCTGCCACGCTTCAGACGGTCCTGTGAGGCGGTGATGCGTTTGGCGACGCGGTCGCGGCGCGGATCGGTTTTGCTCAAGCTGCTTACTCCTGGTCGGACCGCGCGTTATGGTCAGAGTCCTGAACGACGTCTGACTTCGAACCGAAGATTCGGCTCAACACCCGGCCCAGTGGGTTACGTAACAACCAAACCAGCAGCAGCCCGATGGTTCCCGCGACAATGGGTTTGTTTTCGCGCGCTATGGATATGCCGGTGGCCAGCGCTTCATCCGCTTCTTCGACCACGCTGTCCTTGATCCGCCCGCCGATGCCCCGCGCGGCCAGGTCGGTCTTGACCTGCGCAATCCCGGTATCGACCAGTTGCCGCGCGGCATTGCGGTTTTGTCGATCTTCGATCAGGCGGCGTTCGGCCCCGGTCATGGGCTGTCTTCCGTCCTGGAATCGTCGGCCAGTGCTCCGCTCATTCGCTTCCAGCGGCGACGGGCGGCAAATCCGCACAAACCGGCTACGGCGAGGACCGCTAGCACGGTAACAGCAGTTGCGGCCCAGACCCCGATCATTTCAGCGAGCCCAAGCAGCACACCCATGACCAGTGCCATCAATGCGAAGAACACCAGTGCTATCGCCAGCGAGGCCCATCCGGCAATGCCCTTGGCTCCCGCGCCAGCAACCGCAGCGCGTGATTTCTGGTAGGCGAATTCGGCTTCGAGCAGCGTCCGACCGTCACCCGCGAGATGCTTGATATCTTCGACCAGCGAACGCGTCGCCGCGTCGCTGGCCGAAGGCTTGATCAAGGGTGGTGAAACTTCGTCCATGGCCAGCCGACAAGACGCAAGCTAAAGCGCCGTGTCAATCGGGCAGGATCAATCTTCCGACGAACCGCCGCGGAACAGCCGCGCCAGGAAGAACCCGGCCACCGCAGCGATCCCGACCGCAAGGCCGGGGCTCTTGCGGACGAACTCCTTGGCATCGTCACCCAGTTCGCCCAGATCCTTCGAATCGATCTTGGCTGCAGTTTCCTGCATCGAGCGGGCGGCAGTGCGGGCATAATCGCCGTACTTTGCGCCCAATTTTTCATCGATGGTCTTGGCATTCTCAGATACGATCTTGCCCAGATTGGCGATCGCATCGCTGGTCCGCGCCTTGCCGTCGTTGGCGAGTTCACCGGCCTTGCCCTTGGCTTGTTCGGCCATGGTCTTGGCCTCTTCGACCCAATCGGTGCCCTTGGCGGTCATCTGGTCGCGATAGGCCCCGGCCTTGGCCTGGGCTTCCTTGCCGAGCACGGCAGCACCGGCGCGGGCTTCTTCGATCGCCTTGGAGAACTTGGCCTTCGCTTCCGCCGCAGCGGGCTTGGCAGCGGCAGGCTTGCGTGCCGCTGCAGGCTTATTGGCCGGAGCGGCCTTTTTGGCGGCGGCAGGCTTCTTCGCTGCTGGAGTATCGGCCATGACAGTACCCTTCCAATTCAGATAGCCCGCGGGGTGGGGCGCTTTGCAGTATGTGGACATCAATCCCGCAGCGTTCAAGTGGTTCCCCGCGCGGTGCATAGCAAAGCACCTTGCAGCCGTGCCGCGCCCTGCTAATGCGCGCGCAGCGCGGTGCTAATGCGCGCGCAGTGCGGTGCTAATGCGCGGCAATCGTTCAAACTCCGACCGACCGAGGACCAGCATGACCACGATCATCGATATCCACGCCCGCGAAATTCTCGACAGCCGGGGCAACCCGACGGTGGAAGTCGATGTGCTGCTCGACGATGGCAGCTTCGGCCGCGCGGCAGTGCCATCGGGCGCCTCGACCGGGGCGCACGAAGCGGTCGAGCTGCGCGACGGGGACAAGGCACGCTATCTCGGCAAGGGCGTGCTCAAGGCCGTCAATGCAGTCAACGATGAGATCAGCGATGCGATCCTCGGGCTCGACGCCGAAGACCAGCGCGATATCGACCATGTGATGATCGAACTCGATGGTACCGACAACAAGGCGCGGCTAGGTGCGAACTCGATCCTCGGGGTCAGCCTCGCGGTGGCCAAGGCGGCTGCCGACGCGCGCGGGCTGCCGCTCTATTCGTACATCGGCGGAGTTTCGGCGCATCTGCTGCCGGTGCCGATGATGAACATCATCAACGGCGGCGAACACGCCGACAACCCGATCGATTTTCAGGAATTCATGATCGTCCCGGTCGGTGCGCCCAGCTTGGCCGAGGCCGTCCGGTGGGGCTCAGAAGTGTTCCACACCCTCAAGAAGGGCCTCCACGACAAGGGTCTGGCGACAGCAGTCGGCGACGAAGGCGGTTTTGCCCCGAACCTGTCGAGCGCCCGCGCCGCGCTCGACTTCATCATGGAATCGATCGTCAAGGCCGGGTTCAAACCGGGCGAAGAGGTGGCGCTGGCGCTCGATTGCGCCGCGACCGAATTCTTCAGACAAGGCAAGTACGAGATCAGCGGCGAGGGGCTGTCGCTCTCCCCGCATGAAATGGCCGACTACCTTGCTGCGCTGGCCAAAGACTATCCCATCCGCTCGATCGAGGACGGCATGGCCGAAGACGATTTCGAGGGCTGGAAAGCGATCACCGACCTGATCGGGGACAAGGTCCAGCTGGTTGGCGACGATCTGTTCGTGACCAATCCCGAACGGCTGACGATGGGTATCGGCAAGGGGCTGGCGAACTCGCTGTTGGTCAAGGTCAACCAGATCGGCTCGCTCACCGAAACGCTCGATGCGGTCAACATCGCCCAGCGCGCGGGCTATACCGCAGTGATGAGCCACCGCTCGGGTGAGACCGAGGATGCAACCATCGCCGACCTCGCGGTGGCGACGAACTGCGGTCAGATCAAGACCGGTAGTCTCGCGCGCTCGGACCGGCTGGCCAAGTACAACCAGCTGATCCGGATCGAGGAGGAACTCGGCGATGCCGCGCGCTATGCCGGGGCCGGGGCCTTCGCCAGGTTCGGCTGAGCTTTCAATCCTTGGGCAGCAACGGCGTGCACAGCACCCGCAAGATGCTGCCAAGCAGCCGCACCGGCGGGGAGCACACGGTATTGAGCGCGCTACCGATGCGCTGCGCCAGCGTCGTCCCGGCGCCGAGCCATTCTGGCTGGGCAGGGGGACCGGTGAAGCCGTAATTGCCGCTCCATTTGTCGTCGTGGCAAGAGGGGCCGAACGGTCCCGAATTGTCCGCCGTATGGCCCAGCAGCTTCGCCCCGAGCGGCCCGCCCAGCAGACGTGGAGCGAGCGCCAAGAGCACTGCGGTAAGTCCCAGCGTCAGCACATGCAGCACCAGCACCGGCGGCGAGAGGTGGCTCTCGAGCAGGTCGCCGAGTGCCTCGACCAGCTTGCGGCGGAACCTGCCGCCGGTTGGATCGTAGGCCCCCCACCGCCAGGCGAAATCGAGCCAGGGGGCTTCGGGGAATTGCGGATCGTGCCACGAGGTCGAGATCACTTCGTGGTTCTGGCCCAGGTTCCATGCCGAGCCCGGCTCGGCCCGGTCGATTAGCCCTAGTTCGATTCCGACCAGCGCCAGCGAACGCTTGAAATAGACCAGCTTGCGCTCTTGCGGGTGCGCGTAGCTGGCGTGGCCATAGAGCGACGCGTGCAGCCGGATCCGGCCATCGGGTTCGCGCTCGAGCGCAGCCACGGCGTCGGCCCCGACATGCTGGTCACCGTTCTGATGCTGCGAGAGGAACGCCGCAACCGGCTGCAATGTGGCATGATCGATGCGGATAACCGCCAGTTCCCAGTCAGCCTCGTGCATCCCCGCAGGCCACAGACTGAGCACACGGTCGGTGCGCAGCGCCCCCAGGAAGCGCGGCCGCAATCGCGTCAGACCGGGACCGTCGTAAGGATAGAACATCCAGAACTGCAAGTCGGTATGACCCAGCTTCGGATTGTGCAGCGCGCGCACGTAAGCGCGAGCATCGGCCAGATTGCCGCGCCGCGGGTCGTCCGGTGGAGCGAGATCGGGTTCGAATGCCGGACCAGCAATGTCGGGGTCGAGGGTGAGCCAATAGTGCTGCAGTTGATCGGGAGTGGTCGGGCCCTTGGGCAGATCTGCCGCAGCGGGGTGCCGGGCGACCACCGCGCCGGTCGCCCCGTCGATCAGCAAACTGCGCTTGAGATACCAGTCGACGGTCGAGGGAAAGTATGGCTCTTCGGGATGGAAGCGGATCACCGGGGCATGGCGCGCGATTACTTGCCGCAACAGATCGGCGGTAAACGGTAACTCGCCCGGCCAACTAACAGCGAGCGCCTGATCTTCCCTTGCCGCCATTATCGTTTCCCCCCAAGCTTGAGTTTAAGAGCCGGGCGGAAAGGCGCAAGTCGCAGTTGCAAAGCTGCTCTGCGCGGTTCAATCGATCGCTTGAACAAGCCGGGCAGGGAGAAAGCATGGCTGAGTTTCCGACCCATCCCGGCGAAGTCGCGCCCGACTGGCTGACCGAGCGTCTGCACGCTGCCGGGGCACTCGGCGTGGGCGAAGTAACTGCAGTCAGTTGGGAAGCGATCGGCACCGGGCAGGTCGGGGATTCTGCCCGGTTTCACTTGACCTATGATCGGGAGGGGATCGGTCCCGCAACGGTGGCGGGCAAATTCCCTGCCGCCGATGCGATGAGCCGGGGTACGGCCGCCGCCTTCGGTCTCTATTCAAAAGAGGTCGGATTTTACCGCGAGCTCGCACCGCAGCTCGATGTCCGCGTGCCATCGGTGCTTGCTGCGGAAATCGCCGAAGACGGCGTGGATTTCATCCTGCTGTTCGAAGACCTCGGCCCGGCGCGCGGCGGTAACCAGCTGGTCAGTTGCACCCATGCCGATGCAGAGGCGGCGATGCGCCAGGCCGCTGCACTGCATGCACCGAGCTGGGAGAACCAGGCAATCATTGGCGCGTCCTGGTTGCACCCGCGCGAAGGCCAGGTCGAGCAGATCAAGGGGCTCTATTCGCCCGCCCAGGCAATCTTCCGCGAACGCTACGCCGATCTGCTCGAGCCCGAGTACATGGCGGTGTGCGAGCAGCTTAATGACGCCGCCGGCCACTGGTTCGGCCGCGACGGGACGCCCAAATGCCTGCTCCACGGCGATTTCCGGCTCGACAACATGCTGTTCGATATCAAGGGCGGGGCGGAACCCATTGCGGTGCTCGATTGGCAAACCGTGGCGGTGGGCAACGCGCTCACCGATATCGGTTATTTTATGGGCACCGGGATCGGCAATGCCCTGCGCGAGGAACATGAGGACCAGCTGCTCGACCTCTATTGCGCCGAAATGAGCGCGCGCGGGGTTCCGCTTGGCCGTGAGGAGATCTGGGACAATTACGTGCTCGGCGCGCTGCACGGTGTTTCCACCGCAGTGTTCAGCGCCGCCTATGTCGAGCGCACCACCCGCGGCGATGCCAACTTCCTGTCGATGGCGCGGGGTGGTTGCGCCTTGGCGCTGGCGCACGGCAGCCTGGCCAAACTGGTGAGCTAACTGGTAGCGAGACGAAAACGCCCCTCCCCGCGGGGAGGGGCCGGGGGTGGGGGTTCCACGCTGATGCCGTACCCCCACCCCAACCCCTCCCCACGGGGAGGGGCGTTAAAGGTAAAGGACCATTTCGCAATGCTGACCAAAGGCGACGATTATCCGCTGCACCAGACCCCCGAACCGGTTGCCTATGCCGGGACCGATCGCAATTTCTACGACCGCTATTTTTTCAACGGCTATGCGCCCGACGGATCGGGGTTCTTCGCGGTGGCGTTCGGGATCTATCCGCATCTCAACGTCGCCGATGCGCACTTCTCGGCAATCCGCGACGGGGTGCAATACAACCTCCACGCCTCGCGCGAGCTGGGGATGGAGCGGATGGATTTGCAGGTCGGGCCGATCCGGATCGAGATCATCGAACCGCTCAGGGTGTTGCGGGTCACCGTCGACGGGGAGGGGCTCAAAGCCGACCTGACCTTCACCGGGCGCGCTTTCCCGATCGAGGAGCCGCGCTTCATCCACCGGATCGGCCCGCGCACTTTCATGGATTACACCCGGCTGACCCAGAACGGGCACTACACCGGATGGATCGAGATCGACGGTGAGCGCCAGGAATGCGCGACGGGCACTGCCGGGACGCGCGATCGCAGCTGGGGGGTGCGCCCGGTCGGAACCAGCGACCAGCAACCGCATGGTACCGGCGTGGTGCCTGGGTTTTTCTGGCAATGGACCCCGCTCAACTTCGCGACACGCAGC
>JARXKR010000116.1:1867-6935 GCA_030271565.1 Pseudomonadota bacterium | reverse complement strand
TTGCATGTGTTAGGCATGCCGCCAGCGTTCGTTCTGAGCCAGGATCAAACTCTCAAGTTTGTGTCCAATCTCACAACAGCACAGGCCGAAGCCTGCCATCTGACGTAAAATTAATTCAGGGGTCAATTACCCTGCACTTGTCTAAACGTATGGTTACGTTAGGACATGTAAAGCCATTATCCATTGAGACCGAAGCCTCGCCGGTGACTATCGGGTAACGACTATTTTAAACTGCCACCCCGAGCCCTGAAGCCCCGGGAGCAGGCGCCGTCGCCCACATGTCCCTTCATCTAAACCGACAATGTCAAAGAGCCACCGACGAAACAAAGCGGACAACCAAGGTACCCCGATTTTTATCTCGGGGGACTGTTGTCCGTGAATGCTGGCGACCAGTCCGTTTCAGCCGATGTTTTGTCGGCCGCTCCGTTCCGGTGACCGGGCATATATGGAGGCGCCTTGAGTCGGTCAACGCATTTTTGCAATTTTATTTCAAAGCCCGTCAAACCCGCAGGAAACCTAATGATTTGGCGGTGTTTTGACCCCCGCAGGCACCATACCACCGCAAATTCCGGTAACTTTTGGCCGCATTTCGCCGCGTAAGGCGATGATTAACGCCCGTTCGCTATATCCAGCGGGCCATGGCCAAGGTCGCAAACACCCCTGATTCCCGCGTTTCGCCGCGGGTCGCCGTGATCGTACCGGCATATGGCGTCGCGCACCTCGTCGGCGAGGCGTTGGCGTCACTCCAGGCGCAGACCATGGCGACATGGGAATGCGTGGTGATCGACGACGGTGCGCCCGACGAAGTTGCTGAGGCTGTTGCTCCGTTTCTAGCCGATCCGCGCATCCGCTTCATCGCAACCGGCAACCATGGCGTCTCTGCTGCGCGCAACGCTGCTATCGCTGCGACTTCTGCGCCGCTGATCGCGTTGCTCGACGGCGACGATCGCTTCCGCCCTGACTACCTTACTACGATGGTTGCGCTGCTTGAGGGCGACCCAACGGTGCGGCTGGCGACCTGCAATGCGTTGCTGTTCGGCGCGCTCCCGCGCGAGCAGCTGTGCTTCACCCAGCCTCAAGGCAGCAGCGACGGGGTGGGTGGCACGCTCGCAGACGTGCTCGACCGCAGTTTCAGCGTGTATATCGGCACCACCTTCCGCCGCGCCGACTTCGATCATGTAGGCGGCTTCAACGAAAGCATGACCCATTCCGAAGACCTCGACCTGTGGGTGCGGCTGCTCGAACTCGGCGGCAGCGCACATTATGTCGACCAGGTGCTGGGCGAATACCGGGTGCGGCCGCATTCGGCCTCGGACAATCCGGTGCGGCTGCTACAAGGCAATCTCAAGGTCTACCTCGGTGCACAGCAGCGCCTGGCCGCCGACCACCCGGCGCAAGGCGTGATTGCGGCGATGCTTGAGGAAACCCGAGCAGCGCTCGATTTCGAACATGCATTGCTGCGGATCGCCGGCGGCGAAGTCGAACGCGGGCTCTCCGACCTGCGTGCGGTGCGCAGCCAGGTCAAGGGTCCGGTCTGGACCTTTTCCTTTGCGTTGTGGCGGCTAATGCCCGGCCTCGCCCGCCCGATGCTCGGCTGGCGCCGCGCCGCACGCGCGCGCAGTACCACCCGTCCCTCGCTCGCAGCGGTGCTGACGGGAAGCCAAGCATGAGCGCCGCCGATCTAACCGCGCCGACCGGCCCCGAAGCCGATGCCAAGTTGCGCAGCCAGGTCCGCAGCGCGGTGATCTGGCGCTCGGGCACGCAAGTGTTCAGCCAGCTGGTCGCCTGGGCCTCGACCTTCATGGTCATCCGGATCCTTTCCCCGACCGACTACGGATTGTTCGCGATGACCAGCGTGGTGCTGGTGCTGTTCGGGCTGCTCAACGGCTACGGCTTTGCCAATGCCGCAATCGCTCAGCGCGACGGCGGCAAGGAGCAACTGCGCCAGCTGTTCGGCTTGCTGATCGTGGTCAATCTGGGGCTGACCGTGCTGCAGATCCTGCTCGCGCCATTGGTCGCGGCCTATTACCGCCAGCCGATCATCGCCGATATGCTGCGGGTGCAGGCCCTGATTTACCTGACCAATCCATTTCAGGCGCTGGGCTATGCGGTGCTCAGCCGCGCGATGGACTTCCGCCGCCAGGCACAGGTCAACGTTGTCTCCGCGCTGCTCAGCGCCGCCACCGCGCTGGGCTGCGCGCTGGCGGGGTTCGGGGTGTGGACCTTGGTCGCCGCGCCGTTCGTGATGTTCGCCAGCCGCGCGCTCGGCACGATTACGGTCGCGCGCGCGTGGATGTGGCCGAGCTTCGACTTCCGCGGAGCGCGGGCGCTCGCGGGTTACGGCGGGACGATCATGGCCGGGCAGATCTTCTGGTTCATGCAGACCCAGTCGGACATCATTGTCGCCGGGCGAACTTTCGTCCCGCACGAACTCGGCTTCTATACTACCGCGCTGTTCCTATCGCAGATCTTCGTCACCAAGGTTGTGCCCCCGCTCAACGAGGTCGCGTTCTCGGCCTATGCGCAGATCCAGGACGATCTGAGCGCGGTGGCGGCAGGGTTCCTCAAATCGGTGCGGGTGATCATGACGATCGCGCTGCCGTTCTGCCTCGGGCTCGCAGCGGTCGCCTTCCCGGCGGTCAAGGTCATGCTCGGCGACAAGTGGATGGCCTCTGCGCCGGTGGTGCAACTGCTGTGTATCGCGATGCCGTTCATGACTTTGCATGTCTTGTTCGGCCCCGCCGCCAACGCCTGCGGACATCCCCGTGTCACCACCCGCTCTGCCGTGCTTGGCGCGGTGCTGATGCCGCTATGCTATATAGTCGGGGTTCACTGGGGCGCACCGGGTATCGCGGCGAGCTGGATTGTGGCCTATCCGCTACTAACCGCGATATCGGCGTGGTGGATCATGCCTTTGATCGGGGTGAAGAGCGCCGATCTGCGTGACGCGTTGCTGCCGCCGGTGCTGGGCGCATTGGCGATGGCGCTGGGGGTTATGCTGCTTGACCGCGTACTGCCTGCCCTTCCCGCACTGCTCCGGCTCAGCCTGCTGGTCGGGACCGGCGGCGCGATTTACGGCGGCTGGATGCTGACCTTTGCGCGCGGGCGGCTGCGCGAACTGCTCGATTTGGTGCTTAAACGCTAAGCTTGGACAAGGCCCGCCGCGCCGCCTCGGCATAGGCTCCGCCGTGATAGCGGAAGGTCCCGACGAAGTGCACGAAGGCTGCTTCGCTGGCGACCGGCTCGTTCCAGAAATTGAGGTAGCGGTTGTACGGCAGCAGGACCGGCTCGTCTTCGTTGGCGATGTAGAGGTTCGACATCACCTGCTCGCTGCCCCACTGGGCCCAGACCTCGCGGCCCAGCCGGGCTGAAGCGGCACGGCTGAAGGCATCGGCCAGTTCGCGTCCCGGTCCGCCCGGCGCAAAGCCGGCAAACCCGGCGCAACCGCGCACGTAGTGGGTCAGGCCACCGATATCTGCGGCCACCTGCGGGAGCAGCGATTCGATCTTGATCTGGACATGCGCCGAAGCCGGCAGGTCGGCAAAGTCACCGCCAAAGCTCGCAACCGGCAGCCACGCCGACCCGGCCTCACCGCGCAGGGTGAAGTCGCGGCCTTGGTCGATTGCAGCCAGGATTTCGCTTACCGGGCCCAAGGTGACCGTGTCGGAATCGAGCTGGATCACATAATTCTCGCGGCGCAGTTCGAGCAAGGTCAGCAGCCGTTCCCAACACCCGCCGCGCGGGCAGTCGCCGACATCGACCGAGGCGATCGAGCGCAATTCTGGATGATCGAGATGCACCTCGAGCAGGCGTTTGTCGGCATCGGTCAGCGTGCCATCGTCGAGGATCGCAAACCGTCCGCACCCGAGCCGCGCGTGGAGCGATTTCGCGGCGACCAGATACGGGAGCAGCACCCGTGTCCCGATCATCGAGAAGATCACCACGCCGTCGTTAGCTGCGCAGATCGGCGGCGCGGCGAGAACCGCGCGCACCGTGCGGTTGAAATGCAGCTCGCGCAATTTGCGCAAGGCCCGGTCGGCCAGCGTATCCATCCCCCGCGAATAGCAAAGCCGCGTTAACCAAACACCAACGGGGGGCTGCAGCGATCGTGGTTGCAATGGCGAAGTTGTGGTATTGTCCGCTGCGGAGAGGAAACAATCATGCCGATGCATCCCTTGCTGGCCGCGCTGGTGCCGCTTGCTGCGACTTTCCCGCTGCTCGCCGGACAGGAAAGCACCCAGCCCGCGACCACCGTCGATGTCCTTGCGATCAAGACCGACCAGCATGACCGGATGACCGTGCAAGTGCGGATTGCCGACAAGGGACCGTTCCGCTTCCTGATCGATACCGGCGCCCAGAACACCGTGCTCAGCACGGCAACCGCTGGTCGGTTGTCGTTGCAGCCGACCAGCAAGGCACGCCTTGTCGGCGTTGCCGGCACCCAGGAAGTCGACACCGTGGTGATCGACCAGATCGATCTTGGCCAGCGCAGTTTCTACAGCCTGCTCGCCCCGCTGCTGCCGGGTGACGACATCGGCGCCGAAGGCATCCTCGGGCTTGACAGCCTGCAGGGCCAGCGGGTCCAGATCGATTTCCGCAAGGGGATGATCGCGGTCGACGATGCCAAGGCATTGGGCGGCAACAAGGGTTATGAGATCGTGGTGACGGCGCGGCGCAAATCGGGCCAGCTGATCATGACCGATGCGGTGGTCGACGGGGTCAGGGTCAACGTGGTGATCGATACCGGCGCCGAATATTCGATCGGCAACCGCGCGCTGCAGAACTCGCTCGCCAAGAAAGGTGGTGGCGGCACAATGGTGCTGCGCAGCGTGACCGGGCAGGAGATCACCGCCGATCTGGGCGTCGCCAAGAACCTCAAGATCAACGACATGAACTTCGGCAACGTGATCATCGCCTATGCCGACGCGCCGCCGTTTGCTGCGCTCGGACTGGCGGAAAAACCCGCGCTGTTCCTCGGCATGCGCGACATGCGCGCACTCGACCGGATCGCGATCGATTTCTCGACCCGGCGGATCTACTTCGACCTGCCGCAGGGGGCGTATCGGTA
>JARXKR010000116.1:0-1767 GCA_030271565.1 Pseudomonadota bacterium | reverse complement strand
AAGCGCGATGTTGCCCACGACGGCTGGGGAACGCTGCTGCGCTTCCTGCCGTACCTGTGGCCAAGCGACCGGCCGGGATTGCGCTGGCGGATCGTGCTGTCATGCCTGCTGATCCTCGCCTCGATGACGCTCAGCATGAGTCTGCCCTATTTCCTCAAGTGGGCGATCGACGCGATGAGCCTGCGCGGCCCGGCAGCGCTGCAACTCGCGCTGGGCTGGGTCATTGCATTCGGGGTCGGCCGGTTCGGCGGAGTGGTGTTCGATAACCTGCGCAACATCGTGTTCGAACGCGTCGGGCAGGATGCCACGCGGCGGCTGGCCGAAGATGTCTTCGCGCGGCTCCACCGCCTATCCTTGCGCTTCCACCTCGCGCGGCGCACCGGCGAGGTGACCAAGGTGATCGAACGCGGGACCAAAAGCATCGACACGATGCTTTATTTTCTGCTGTTCAACATCGCGCCGACCATCATCCAGCTGATCGTGGTGGCGATCATCTTCTACTACACCTTCGGCTGGGGGCTGGTCGCGGCAACCGCGGTGGCGGTCGTCGCCTATATCGCGCTGACCCGCTGGATCACCGAATGGCGCACGCATTTGCGCGAGCGGATGAACCGGCTCGACGGGCAGGCGCTGAGCCGTGCGGTCGATTCGCTGCTCAATTACGAGACGGTCAAATACTTCGCCGCCGAACCGCGCGAGCAGGCGCGCTATGCCCAAGCGACCAGCGCCTATGCCGATGCGGCAGTAAAGTCGGAAAACTCGCTCGGCCTGCTCAACATCATGCAGGCGTTGGTGGTGAACCTGCTGATGGCGGGCGCGATGGCGTGGACGGTCTATGGCTGGTCACAAGGCAAATACACGGTGGGTCAGCTGGTGTTCGTGCAGACGTACCTGACCCAGCTGTTCCGCCCGCTCGACATGCTCGGGATGGTGTACCGCACGATCCGCCAAGGCCTGATCGACATGGCCGCGATGTTCGCGCTGATCGACACCGAGGTCGAGGTGCGCGATGCACCCGGCGCACCCGCGCTGGTGGTCAGCCGGCCGACGTTGGCGTTCGAAGACGTGGTGTTCGGTTACGAGCCCGACCGCACGATCCTCAAGGGCCTGAGCTTCGAGGTCCCGGCCGGCTGGCAGGTCGCAGTGGTCGGGCCATCGGGCGCGGGCAAGAGCACGATCGCGCGGCTGGTGTTCCGGTTCTACGATCCGTGGTCAGGGCGGATCCTGATCGACGGCCAGGATATCCGCGAAGTCACCCAGGCGAGCCTGCGCCAGGCGATCGGCATTGTCCCGCAGGATTCGGTGCTGTTTAACGATACGATCGGCTACAACATCGCCTATGGTCGCGATGGTGCGGGGCAAGCCGAAGTCGATCAAGCGGCGCGCGGCGCGGCCTTGTCAGACCTGATCGCGCGACTTCCGCAAGGCTACGATACCGAAGTGGGCGAGCGCGGGCTGAAACTGTCGGGCGGCGAAAAGCAACGGGTCGCGATTGCCCGCACGCTGGTCAAGAACCCGCCGATCCTGCTGCTGGACGAGGCTACCTCGGCGCTCGACACCCGCACCGAGCAGGACATCCTCGCCACGCTGCACAAGGTTAGCACCGGGCGCACCTCGCTAAGCATCGCGCACCGGCTTTCGACCATTGCCGACGCCGACCGGATCTTCGTGCTGGCCGATGGTGCACTCGCTGAAAGCGGCAGCCACACCGAACTGCTCCGCCGCGACGGGCTTTATGCCGATATGTGGAACCGGCAGGCTAACGAG
>JARXKR010000115.1 GCA_030271565.1 Pseudomonadota bacterium | reverse complement strand
ACCAACATCCTGTTCATCTGCGGCGGGGCTTTCGCCGGGCTCGACAAGATCATCGCCGACCGGCTGCAAAAGCGCTCGATCGGGTTCGGCGCGCATGTCGCCGATCCGGACAAGCGCCGCGTCGGGGAACTGCTCCAGAAGGCCGAGCCTGAGGACCTGCTCAAGTTCGGGCTGATCCCCGAATTCGTCGGGCGTTTGCCGGTGATCGCCACCTTGGAAGACCTCGATATCGAGGCCTTGGTCAAGATCCTGAGCGAGCCCAAGAACGCGCTGATCAAGCAGTATGCCCGGCTGTTCGACCTTGAAGACGTTTCGCTGACCTTCACCGACGATGCGCTGCAGGCCATCGCCAAGCGCGCGATCGAACGCAAGACCGGCGCGCGCGGGCTGCGCTCGATCGTCGAAGCATTGCTGCTCGACACGATGTTCGACATTCCGACCGAGGTGGGCATCGCCGAAGTGGTGGTCGACCGCGACGTGGTCGAAGGCCGCAAAGAGCCGGTGCGCGTGCTCAAGGGCAAGGAACAGGCGGCCTAGCTCGGCGAAGACTTCTGACAACTACTCCCCTCACCCGTTCGTGGTGAGGAGGGATTGAGCTTGTCGAAAGCCCGTCTCGAACCAACTTGAACAGCGCATAATCCTTCGAGACGGCTCCTCAGCTTGCGGCTTCGCGACGCCTCCTCAGGACGAACGGCAGTGGGAATATATCAGGTCTGCCGATACCCTACTTCGCCTGGTGGAACACCACGTCACCGTCACGGGCCACTGAAACGTCCTTCTGGTCGCTCGACTGAAGCAGCCACGCTCCGCCGCTCTGGACCCAGGTGTCGGCGGTCAGCACGGTGATATCGAGCTTCATCGGCGTCCCGTCGGGACCGGGGCGGTCGGCGTGGATTTCGAGTTGCTGCTCGACCTTGGCGGTGCTGCCGCTGATCTGCGCGGAGACGATGGTGATCTTGGGCACCGGGCGCGGGCGCTCGGGGGCGGTCGGCGCGGCGGCTGCGTCGCCCTTGCCGTCACCGCCGCCACCACGGCGGCCCATCATGCCGTTCATTTCGGTCGCGTTGTGCTCGTTACCCTGGATATCGGTCATGACGAAATCGGGGGTCATCATCTTGGCGACTGCCGCGCTGTCCTTGGCCTGCATCGCCGTCGACATTTCGGCGTAGCGTGCTTCGAACACGGCTTTGGCGTCCTGGGCATAGGCAGTGCCGACCAGGCCGACTGCAATCGCGGCCCCCGCCAGCCACGGACGCATGCTCGAAAATGTCATTGAGATTCCTCCCTTGCGCTCCACCCCGGAGCGGATCGTGCGATGCGCGGTATAGTCTGCAAAATCAACCGCGGCCGAACGGATCGATCAATGCGCCTGATGGCTCTGCAAGCTGCAATCGTCGCCGCCGGTCTCGATCTGGATCGTGGCGTGATGGATCTTGAAGCGCTTTTCCAGAGCCTGGCCGATGTCGCGCAGGAACGCGTCTCCGGATACCCCGCCGGGCACCACGAGGTGGGCGGTCAGCGCGCATTCGGTGGTGCTCATTCCCCAGATGTGGAGGTCGTGCACTGCGGTCACCCCGACCTGCTTGCTCAGAAAGCCGCGCACGGCGGTCTCGTCGATGTGGCGCGGTACCGCCAGCAGCCCCATCTTGACCGCCTCCTTAAGCAGGTCCCAGCTCGCCCAGGCGAGGCCGATGGTGATCGCCATCGAGGCCAGCGGATCGATCCAGTTCTGGTTGGTCAGCAGCACCATCAGCCCGACGAACACCACGCTCGCGGAAACCACCGCATCGGCCATCAGGTGCTGGAACGCGGCGCGCAGGTTGAGATCGTCCTTGCTGCCTTTCGCAAACAGCAGCGCCGAGGCGAGGTTGACCGCGATCCCCACCGCCGCAACGATCATCACCTGCATCCCGTTGACGTCTGCGGGCTGCCACAGCCGCTGCACCGTTTCGAGCATGACCGCGCCCAGCGCGATCCACAGCAGCGCCGCATTGGCGATCGCGGCGAGGATCGAGCTCGACTTGAGCCCGTAGGTATAACCCGGCCCGGCCGGCCGCGCGGCGAGCACGCTCGCGCCCCAGGCCAGCAACAGCGACAGCACATCGCCCAGGTTATGCCCGGCATCGGCGAGCAGTGCGGTCGAGCCGGAGACAAAGCTGGCAGCGGTTTCTGCCACCACAAACAAGGCGTTGAGCCCTACCGCCAACGCAAACGCCATGCCGTGACTGCTCGGCACGGGGTGGTGATGGCCGTGGCCATGCCCGTGGCCATGCGAATGCCCGTGCGAATGTCCGTGGCCGTGCCCGTCGTGCTCCTGCGAATGATCGTGCTGCGCGGCCATCTCTTCACCTTCACGCCATGCGTTGCACAAATGCCGCAGTGCAGCAACAATCGTGATCGGGCGAATTGCGAATTAACCCCACTTGTCAGGCAGGTAACACCAATTTCTTTCCGATAATTGCGCCGATGGGCCGCACGGCGAAACGTCATTACCAAATCCGGACAAGTGCGCCCGAGTGCCGCTTAACAAGTCACAGCCCTGTCACATCGCCCTGTTTAGGACCGGGCGTCGCTCGCTTATGAGCGAGTCCGGCGGGCGGGGACCAGGCGATTCGCTGCATCCGATGCCTTAGTTATCGCAATGAATTTCAATCTCGAAAAACACGCTGATCAACACGGGGAAATCAACGCAATGCGCACCTCCTACGCCTTGAGCGCCGCAGCCAGCACTTTGGCCATTGGCTTTGCCGTCCTTCCGGGCGCAGCTTATGCCCAGTCCTCCGGCTCGGTCGATTTCAACAAGGAAATCGTCGTTACCGCGACCAATTCGACGGTGCAGAACGTTGCCGGGATTGCGGCTCCGGATACTGCCAAGGCCAAGGCCGTGCTGACCCAGGAAAACCTGGCCCGCCAGAACCCCGGTCAGACGGTGCTCGATTCGATCAACCAGATCCCCAGCGTCAACTTCCAGAACAACGATGCCTACGGCTCGGCTGGCGGCACGCTCAACATCCGCGGCTTCTCGTCGGATCGGGTCAGCCTGACCTTCGACGGTGTGCCTCTCAACGATTCTGGCAGCTACGCGATCTTCTCCAACCAGCAGGTCGATCCTGAAATCATCGATCAGGTCAATGTCAACCTCGGCACCACCGACGTCGACAGCCCGACCGCATCGGCGGCCGGCGGTACGGTCAACCTGCTGACCAAGAAGCCCGATCGCAACTTCGGCGCGATGATGTCGGGTTCGGCCGGCGATTTCGATTTCATGCGGGTCTTCGCCAAGATCGAAACCGGCGAAATTACGCCGAGCGGCACCCGCGCATTCGTCTCGGTGAGCCAGGCCACCAACCGCATCCCGTTCAACAATTATGGCCGAATCGACAAGAAGCAGGTCAATGCCAAGATCTACCAGCCCTTTGGCGGCAACGATTTCATCTCGATCTCGGGCCACTACAACCAGAACCGCAACAACTTCTTCGGTTCGGTGCCGCTGCGCACCGACCTGACGCAAAGCCTGACCAACTCGGCGATCCGCATCGTCGGCCCCAACTCGGGCAACCGCTTCCCGCTGTCCCGGATCGAGCGTTTCTACAACATCAACTATCCGTGCACGACCGCAGCTGCACGGCCCGGCGTGGCGGACATCCCCGCTGCTGCACCGGTCAACCAGGGCGGTTGCGGGACCGAATTCGATCGGCGCTACAACCCGTCGAACACCGGCAACATCCGCATGCAGGCACGGTTCTCGCTGACCGACCGGCTCGTGCTCAACGTCGAACCGAGCTTTCAGTATGTGAAGGCCAATGGCGGCGGTACGGCGACTGCCAACGAAGGGCTGCGCGACATCAATCCGCTGGGCGGAACCGCAGCACCGCAGGGCACCAGCGTGGCAAGCCCGACCTGCGCGCAGATCTCGCTGAGCACCAACAACACCTGCGTCCCTGGCTATCTCGGCGGCACGCCGTTCTTCGGCAAGGACATCAACGGTGACGGCGATACGCTCGACACCGTGACCGTATTGGCGCCGAGCCAGACCCAGACCAAGCGCATTGGCCTGATCGCCGGTCTTCGTTTCAATCTCGACGACAACAATACCGTCCGCGTCAACTACACCTACGATCACGCCCGCCACCGCCAGACCGGCGAAGTCGGGCTGCTGCGCACCAATGGCGAGCCGTTCGACGTGTTCCCGGTCAATGCCGGGCAAGCGGGTGCCGACGGATCGATCCTGCAAAAGCGCGACCGTCTGTCCTACGCGATCCTCAACCAGATTTCGGGCGAGTATCGCGGTGAATTCATGGACAAGCGGCTGGTGCTCACCGCCGGCCTGCGCATGCCGTTCTTCAAGCGTGACCTGACCAACAACTGCTTCACCAGCTCGGCCGGCGGCTTTGTTGAATGCTTCGGCAGCGATACGGCCCTGGCGAATGCCGCAGCCACCCTGAACCCCTATTCGGTCACCACCAACGCCTCTGGCGCACTGGTCGTGACGGGTTGGGCCACACCGCAGAACCGGGTGTACAACTACAAGAAGCTGCTGCCCAACGTTGGCTTTGTGTTCGACGTCGCTGGCGGCGCGAGCGTATTCGGCAACTTCTCGCAGGGGCTTTCGGTTCCCGCGACCGACAACCTCTACAACGCGTTCTTCTTCCCGCTCAACACCGCGCGCGCGCGGCCGACCCCGGAAACCACCGACAACTTCGATCTGGGCATGCGGTTCCGCTCGGGGAAGATCCAGGCGCAGGTTTCGGGCTTCTACAACCAGTTCCACAACCGGCTTGCCTCCGCCTACGATCCGGAAATCAACCAGACCGTCTATCGTAACCTCGGCAACGTGAAGAAGTACGGCGTCGATGGTTCGATTGCCTTCCAGCCGACCCGGCACTTGACCTTCTACGTGTTCGGCAGCGTGCTCAACTCGCAGATCCACGACAATATCGCGATCAGCGAGAACACCGACGGCACGCCGATCCTGGCGCTGACCGCAGGCAAGCGCGAAGCGGGCGCGGCCAAGTACAGCTTCGGCGGATCGCTTCGTGCCGAAGTCGGTCCGATCGAATTCGGCTTTGTCGCCAAGCGCACCGGCGAACGCTACATCTACGATACCAACGAAGCGGTGTTCACCGGGGCGTTCATCCCGGCGGGTGCCCAAGCTTGCACACCGGCCTTGGTCTGCACCACCCCGGCCCCCGTTCCTCCCGCCAACGTCAAGCAGGTATTCGGTGCGGTCGCTCCGGCTTACTGGCTGGTCAACATGGACATCCGGGTGAAGCTGCGGGACCTTGGCCTTGGTGACAGCTACTTCCAGGTCAACGTCTACAACCTGTTCGATAAGTTGTACGTCGGCGGCTTCGGCGGCAATCTCAATCAAAACCTGACGTTCTGCCCGGTGGCAACTCCGTCTGGGACGTGCCAGAATGCGATCCCTGGTTCGGCGGTCTACGGCTCGACCCCCAACGTCCAGATCGGCGCTCCGCGCACCGTCAGCGCGACGGTGGTGTTCAAGTTCTGATCGATCGGAACTTCATTGCAATACGGGAAAGGGGCGCTGCGGCGCCCCTTTCTTTTTGGCGCTTGGGTCTTCTCCGTTTTGCGAAGCCAAACGGGGAGGTGGCTGGCCCGCAGGGTCAGACGGAGGGGCATCGAAGCCTGCCCGGAAACCCCTCCGTCAGCGCTTCGCGCTGCCACCTCCCCATTTGCACTACGTGAAAATGGAGAGGACCTATTCGGTCAGCCGCCTACTCGTAAACGCAGATGTCCATCGCGCCGCTCCGCACCACCCCGCTGCGCGCGGCGATTGCGTTGCCGTGGCGGCGGGTGAAGCCAGACGGATCGGCCACCTCGCGGCGCTTGGGTGCGGGCAGGGCGGCGGCGATTCGCGCTGCCTCGACCTGGCCCAGATGCGCGGCCGAGTGATTGAAATAGCGCTGCGCCCCGGCTTCGACCCCGTAAGTGCCGACCCCGGTCTCGGCTACGTTGAGGTAGACCTCCATGATTCGCCGCTTGCCCCACACGTTCTCGATCAGGAAGGTGAACCACACTTCGAGGCCTTTGCGTGCGTAGCGGGTCCAGCCGGTGCCCTGCCACAGGAACACGTTCTTGGCGGTCTGCTGGCTGATCGTCGACCCACCGCGCAAGCGTGAGCTATTTGCATTGCGCTGCATCGCCTTTTCGATCGCGTCGGTGTCGAAGCCGTTGTGGCTGCAGAACTTGGCATCCTCACCCGCAATCACCGCATCGACCATCGTCCGGTCGACCCGGCTGAGCGGGGCCCAGTCCTTGTCGAAGCCATTGCGGTCGAGCACCATGGTCAGCGTGACCGGGACCGGCACCCACTTGTAGAGCAGGGTCAGGCCGACACTGAGCACCACGAACCAGATCACCAGCCGCCCGATCCACCAGGTGGCCTTATAGACTAGTCCGCGCTGTGTGGCGGGGCGACTTGGACGCAGAAACTGGAACATCGAGGCCGTGTTTAACCGCGCGCGCTGGCTCTGCAAGCGGGGCGATGATAGGCTGCCACGATGCGCTGCGTCCTGCTGGCTATGCCCTTCTCCCTGATCGCGGCGCCCGCAGCGGCGCAGACGGCTGACTTTTGCGCTGACCGGCCGGGGCTCGGCACTCCGGCCTGCACGATGCCGCCCGGACAAACGATGGTCGAACTGGGATTGGCCGGTTGGGATCATTCGGCCGATCAGGCGAGTGTCGCGGACGACCTGACTTACGGAAATGTGCTCTTGCGGGTCGGTCTGGATGATCGCACAGAGCTTCAGGCCGGGCTTGGCGGTTATGGCACCACGCGCAGCCGTGACCGGCTGAGCGGAGCGGTTACCCGCCAGCAGGGACTTGGCGATGTCTCGCTCGGCCTGCGCCGCAGCTTGTCGGGGCCGCGTGGGCCCATAGCCGTGCAAGTCACGGTGACATTGCCGACCGGGCACCATGTGATCGGCGCGGGGGATTGGGGTGCGGCGATGCAGGTGCCGATGGACCTTCAGCTCCCCGCCGGGTTCGAGCTCGATATCACGCCCGAACTGGACGCGGCGATCAATACGAGCGGCCGCGGGCGGCATCTGGCCTGGGGCGGGGTCGCCGGCCTGGGCCATGCGCTCGGCCCGAATGTTACGCTTGAGGCTGAGATCGGAGCCTGGCGCGACGACGATCCATCCGGTCACGCCACCGATGCTCGTAGCGCACTGTCGCTGGCCTGGCAGGCCGGCAAGGATTGGCAGTTCGATCTGGAAGGCGACTTTGGGCTGAGCGCGGCCGCGCCGCGGCATGCGTTGATGGTCGGGCTCGCCCGCCG
>JARXKR010000114.1 GCA_030271565.1 Pseudomonadota bacterium | reverse complement strand
ATCCAAGTCGAGCTCGATATGGATCAGGTCACCTCGGCGCGCGAAAGCTATGACAAGAACGGCGTGGTTCGCTCCGAAACCCAGTCGCAATCGCAGGCGAGCAGCGGCCAGCCCGGCCAAGCCGGCGGCATTCCCGGCGCGTTGTCGAACACGCCCCCGCCCGCCACAGTTGCCCGCCCCGGAGCGCCGCAGGGCGGCCCACCCGGCCCGGCTCCCACCGCGAGCGCCGCCCCGGTAAATGGCGAGAGCTCGGCCACGCGCACTTACGAGCTGGGCCGCGAGGTATCGGTTGCCAACACCGCCCCGGGCAAGATCAAACGCATTTCGGTCGCGGTGGCGATCAGCCAGGACGCGATGAAGAAGACCAAGGCCACCGATCTCGACCAGATCAAGGCGCTGGTCAGCGCGGCGATGGGGGTCGATCCCGCGCGCGGCGACCAGATCCAGGTCATGGTCCGCGCGTTCGAACCGGTCGATGATACCAGCCTGCCGTTCTACGAAGCGCCATGGTTCGCGATGGTGGTGCGCAGTGCGGTCGCCTTGATCGCGGTGTTGCTGGTGTTGTTGATGGGAGTGCGGCCATTGGTGCGCGCACTCAAGCGCGGCGGCAATGCATCAAGCGGCGACGGTGATCCTGCACAACCGCGCAAGACCTCGTCAGCCGCTGATCCAGCCATGCTCGGCCGCCAGGTCGGGCTCGCGCAGCGGATCGTTGAGGAGAAGCCTGACGATGCGCTGGTCGCGCTGCGGGCGTTGCTTGGCCAAAACGCTAGTGAGCCGACGTCATGAGCGCGCCGACCGTGCCCGCGCTCGGCGATCCCGAATGCGCGGCGATCATGATCATGCTGCTCGAGGAAGACCAGGCCGCGCAGATCCTGGCGCAGCTCGGCCCCGCCGAATTGCAGCTGCTCGGCGAGAAAATGTGCAGCCTCGGCCCGATCGGGCCCGAACAGATTACCGAAGCGATCAGCGGTTTCGTCGGCGGGGCGCAGCAATCGGGGATCAGCGATCGCGGTCGCAATAGCCAGGTGCGCAGCCTGATGCACAAAGCGGTGGGCGAGGTGAAGGGCGAGAGCCTGATGGAGCGGATTCTGCCGCAAGGCGACCAAGCCGGCCCGGCGATCGAGCTGGCGCGCTGGCTCAATCCCTCGGCGCTGATCCCGCTGATCAAGGACGAGCATCCGCAAGCGATCGCGGTGCTGCTGGTCCAGCTCGATCCCGAAGTGGCCGCCGCAGTGCTCCACGCGCTCCCGCCGCCGACCCAAACCCAGGTGGTCCACCGCGTGGCCACGCTCGGTGCGGTGGGTGGCGATACTTTGGCGATGCTCGAAAGCCTGCTCGTGACCCGCATCGGCGAGCGCCACGGGACCAGCACGCTCGCGCTGGGCGGCGCCAAGCAGGCCGCCGACATCATCAACCAGATCGGCAAACCGGCCGAAAAGCGGATCATGCCCGAACTCGCGAAGATCGACAAAGCGCTCGCGCGCGAGATCGAGAACGAGATGTTCAAGTTCGAACACCTGTTCGTGCTCGATGCGCAAGCGATGGGCATCCTGCTCCGCGAAGTCGAGAGCGAGATCCTGATCGACGCGCTCAAGGGCACCGAGGAAGACAAACGCGAAGTGTTCTTCCGCGCCATGTCGAGCCGCGCCGCCGACGGCGTGCGTGACGAGATCGAGGCGCGCGGACGGCTCAAGCTGGCCGATGTGCTCGATGCGCAAAAGGCGATCGTCGCGGTGGCCAAGCGGCTCGCAGCTGAGGGCACCCTGCAATTCGGCGCAGGCGGCGGGGACGGTGAATATGTCTAGCCTGCCGCTGGCACTGCTGGCGGCGGACAGCACCTTCGCGCCCGATCCGCGCTTTGTTGGCAGCGTTATCGCGACCACCGCGCCCGATCGCGATGACCTAAGCAAGCGCGCATGGGATGATGGCTATGCTGCGGGCTGCGCCGAGACGCAGTTAGCCGCCGACGCCGCCGCAGCCGCGCAGGCTGCAGCGCGCGGCAAGCTGGAGCTGACCTTGGCCCGGCTCGATACCGAGCAGGAGGAACTGCTGCGCCAGCGGCTGTTTGCCGCGATCGAAATGCTGTGCGAGGCGAGCCTTGCGCCGCTCCAGCTCGACCGGGGTGCCTTGACTGCGCGGGTCGAACGCGCCGCCGCGATGCTCGCGCGGGCCGACGACGAGCGCGTGCTGCGGCTCAATCCCGCCGATATCGAACTGGTCGGCGATGCCCTCCCCCAAGACCTCGAACTGCGCGCCGATCCCGCGCTCGAACGCGGCGCGCTGCGGCTTGAGACCGCCAATGGCGGGGTCGAAGACGGCCCCGCCCATTGGCGCCGCGCGATTGCCGAGGCGGTCTTTCAGTGCTGAAGCTGTACGAGCCGCATTTCGCCGAACTCGCCCAAAGCCAGCTCAACCTTGCCCCGGGCCGCTACGGCCTGCTCACCGCCTGTGATGGCGGGCTGCTTGAGGTATCGGGGTTATCGGCCCCGGTCGGCGCGCTGTGCCAGGTCGAGCACGGTTCCATGCACCCGCTCACCGCCGAGGTGATCGGCTTCCGCAGCGGGCGCAGCCTGCTGATGCTGCTGGGTGATACGGTGATGCTGCGCCCCGGCGCCAAAGTCCGCGCCGAAGGCCGCCCCGGCATGCTTCCGGTCGGCGAAGCCTTTCTCGGCCGCGCGGTCGATGGGCAAGGCCAGCCGATTGACCTGGGCCCACCGATCCATGCGCGCGCGCAATGGCCCGCTGGAGGCCTGCGCGCCTCGGCGCTCGACCGCAGCGGGGTGCGCGAGCAATTCGATTGCGGGGTGCGCGCGCTCAACGCCTTGACCACCTTGGGGGTCGGCCAGCGGATCGGGATCATGGCCGGTTCGGGGGTCGGGAAATCGGTGCTGCTCGACATGATCGCGAGTGGCTCGCAAGCCGAAATCGTGATCGTCGGGCTGATCGGCGAACGCGCCCGCGAAGTGTCTGACTTCGTCGAACGGCACATGACCGGGGCCAAACGCGCGCGCACCGCGGTGATCGCGGTCCCCGCTGACCATGCCCCCAACCTGCGGCTGCGCGGCGCGCTGCTCGCGACCAGCCTGGCCGAACACTTCCGCGCGCAAGGCCGCCGCGTGCTGCTGATCATGGACAGTCTGACCCGCGTCGCGCACGCCGCACGCGAAATCGCCCTGTTGCTGGGTGAACCCGGTGCCGCGCGCGGCTATCCGCCTTCCGCGCTCGCCGCGATCACCAAGCTGGTCGAGCGCGCCGGCAATTCGGCGCTGAGCGGCGGCTCGATCACCGGGCTCTACACCGTGCTCGCCGACGGTGACAATCAGGACGACCCGGTGGTCGACACCGCGCGGTCGATCCTTGATGGGCATGTGGTGCTGAGCCGCGAGCTGGCCCAGCGTGGGCAATATCCGGCGATCGACATCGCCGCTTCGCTCAGCCGGGTAATGGACGATGTGGTAGCCCCCGATCATGCTGCGCTCGCTCGCCAGTTTCGCGCGCTCAGCGCCAGTTACGAAGCCAACCGCGACCTCGTGCTGATGGGTGCCTACCGCGCCGGGGCCGATCAGCAGCTTGACCGGGCCATCGCGATGCATGGCGTGCTGACTGATTTCCTGCGGCAAGATGCGCGCAGCACGGTGGATTTTGCCACAAGCCTGGGCGCATTGACTGCGCTGCTCAGCGATGCACCCTGAACTGCGCCGCCTGCGCCGCTTGCAGCGGCTCGAACAGGTCCGCGCCATTGCCAAGCAGGCCGCCGCGCAGGATGCGGCGCTGGCCGAAAGCACGCTGCAGCAGCTGCGCGCCCTCGCCGAACGGACCCGCTCGCTGGCGCATGGTTACGATGTGCGCGCCGTAGCGGCCGACGGGCTGGCGCTGCGCCAGCTCGGCAGCTTCGTTGCGGGCCTCAGCGGCATTTCGGCGAGCACCGAGCGCGACGCGCTGCAGGCCCAGTCGCTCGCCGACCGCAAGCAGCACGAACTGGCGCTCGCCGAACGTGCCCGCGCCGCGGTCGAAACCCGCGCGGTGGGACAAGCGCAGCTCCTCGCACAGCGGCTCGCCGAGCCGGTGCTGGACGCGCGCCGCGCGGTTGGCACGGGGCTTGAATAACTACCAGTGAACCCGGCGCGCGAGGAGTTTTGCCAGTGATCCAGTCCCTAGTTCCCAGCCTCGCCGCGCCGACTGCCGCACCGCTCGACGCATTGCTGCAAGTCACCACGAGCACCCCAGAAGCACCGGATTTCGCGGCATTGCTGGCACAAAGTGCTGTTCCTGCGGCCGCGAGTGATGCGTTACCTCCGGTTCCGACAGCACAAACCGCCGCGATGGCCGAGGCAGCGACGGTCCTGATCCCGGTGGCAGTGACCGGCAATCCGGTGCCGCCGCCCATGCCGGATCTTGCCGCCCCCTTGCCACTTCCCGCAAGCTTGCCGCTTGGCTCGCTCGCCAGCGCGGCGGAACAATCGGACCCGGTTGCCGAAGCGGCTGAGACGCTGCTGCCCCAGCTTCAAGCCGCAACAGCGACCCGTCCGCTCCGGGCGGCAAGGCAAGCGCAAGTCGCACCCCGCCCGCAAGCTGCGCGGGCCGCAACCAAGACCGCTACGCCACCGCCTGAGATCGAAGCGATTGATCCGGCGCCTTTGCCGCAACCCGGTGAGCCGGACGCTGTAGCCAAAATCAGTGTCACAAAGCCCGAACCGCAGTCTTTGCCGCAGCAGCAATCAGATCAAACGGCGACCGCAGCGCCGCCAAACATACTCGCGCAGGTCGCGGCCGCCCTGCCCGCGCCGGTCGCCGTTTCGGCATCACAGCCGCAAGCTGTACAATCCGAACCGTCGATCCCGATCGGCCCGCGCCCCCGCCCGGCAGTCTTGGCAACGCCCGACCCTGCCCCGCAGGCGGTGGCCCACGCTGCGCCCCAAGCCGCGTTCCTGCGCACCGCAGCCGCGCCGATCACTGCGCAACCTGACCAACCCGTTACTCCGCCCGATGCGCCGCAGCAAGCCGTCCGCCCGCCCGCCATGCTGCGGGTCGAGATAGCCGCTGCGGGTGCCGCCGAACCAATAGCCAAGGCGCTGGACATGGCTCGGCCTGCACCGCGCCGCACGGTGCTGGCTGAAGCCGTATCGGCTGCCTCGGTACTCGGCACCCCGGACAGCGCAGCGCCGCAGCCCGCAGCCGCGTTGACTACACCCACGCTCGCGGCCAGCCCGCGTCCGCACGATTTCGCTGCGCTGGTCGACCGGTTGGTCGCGGCGCGCGAGGCGGTGCAGCCGCAAGGGGCTACGCTGACCGTAGCGCACGCCGAATTCGGACCGGTCGAACTGCGCTTCCGTCATGAGCCGCACGGCCTGGCGGTATCACTCGCCAGCGCCGATCCCGACTTCGCCCGCGCCGCAGCCGCCGCCCCGCCAATCAATCTGCCAGTCGGCACGGCCACCTTTGTCGCGGCTGAGCCCGGTCCGTCGGCCCCCTCGCGTGACACCGCTGCGTCGCCGGGCGGCAGCGCCAACGGACAATCGCGCGGCCAGCAATCCGAGCGCCGCGACGGGTCTGCGCAGCAATCCCATCACGGCCCGCGCGGGGCCACCGCCCGCGACGCAGCGCGGCGCAGCGGCATCTTTGCCTGAGCACCAAATTCACAAGGGACACGACGATGAGCGACGAAGACGAACAACCCGTACCCGAAAAGAAGGGCAAGAAAGGCCTGATGATCAAGCTGCTGCTGGCCCTCGTGCTGGTCGGTGCGGGCGGCGGCGGGACCTATGCCTTTGTCTTTGCGGGCAAGTCGGACAAGCCCGAAGCCAAGGCCAGGGATGAGCCCAAACTGGTCAAAAAGGGCGAGGAAGACCCCTATGCGCCCAAGGCCGAGGGCGGCGATGCGGCTGCCGAAGGCGCCGAGGTCGATGGCGAAGGTGGCAGCCTCTACCGCACCAGCTATTACCGGTTTTCCGAGGACTTCACCTCGAACCTTAAGAACTCGAGCGCGCTAATGCAGCTTAGCCTCGCCTGCTCGACCCGCCGCGACGGGCGGGTGCTGATGTGGCTCAAGAAGCACGAACTGGCGATCCGCAGCGAAATCCTCGTGGTTCTCGCCGACACCCCGGAGGAGGATGCCTACACCCCCCAGGGCAAGGAACATCTGCAACAGCGGCTCGCGGCCGCGATCAACAAGGTGCTGCTCCAGACCGAGGGCTTCGGCGGGGTCGACCGGGTCTATTTCAAGAGCTTCCTGGTCCAGTGAAGAGCGAGCACACATTCGTCGCCGAACGCGCCGCCGCGCAGCATTGCCCCGAGCTGTTGCGCCGCGCGCCAGAACCTGCCGAGCAGATCGGCGCGCTGGCGGTGCTGGGTGAGCGGCTCGCGCCGCTGCTGGCCAAGGCGCGGGGACAGATGCTTGGCGCTGAACCACCGGTGGTCACCCCGCTCGCGCCGCACGAGCTGAACGAGGGCGAACTGATCCAGCAGGTCGGCGCGCTCGCCGCCAACAGCCTCTACGCCAGCGGCATCCCCGGGGTGACGCTGCTCGCTGCGGTTGAAGGCAGCGCAGTCCTGCGACTAGTCGACCGCGCCTATGGCGGCAGTGGTGATCACAGCGGCGCCCTGCCCGAAGCGTTTCCGCTCTCGGCCGAACTGCTGGTGCAGCGGCTTGAAGAAGTCCTGGCGGAATGCCTCGCCGCCGCGCTCAGCCAAGGCGATGTGCGCGTCTTGCGCAGCTCTGCCCGGCTCGCCGAACTCGCGCCGTTTCCGGCCGGGGCCAAGCTTGCGGTGCTGCCGCTCGAGGTGATGGACGGTGCCAAGGCACCCTGGCACCTAACCCTCGCGCTGCCGCTCTCCGCGCTGCCCAAGCTGCTCGGCAGCATCGGCGGGGCGGCCTCAACCGGAGCGCGCCGCACTGGCTCGGCCGATCCCGCTGCAGCGCCTTTTTCCGCGCTGCCCCTGGGACTGACCGCGACCTTGGTCGACATGCCGGTTTCGCTCGCCGCGATTGCCGCGCTTGAGCCGGGCACGGTGCTGCCGGTCGCCATCGCGCGGGCGGTGCCGCTCGCGATTGGCGGCCAGATCATCGCGCGCGGGACCATCGGCGCGCAGGACGACCGGATAGCGCTGCGCCTGACGCAGCTTGCCGGCTGACGAATTTTCAAGGGGAATACGATGACCATTCACACCCGCGGGTTCGATTTGCTGAGGGAGGTCGACGTCCGGCTTTCGGTCGAGCTCGGCCGCACGCAAATGCAATTGAAGGACGTGCTCGCGCTGGGCGAAGACAGCGTCGTGATGCTCGACCGGCTGACCGACGAACTGCT
>JARXKR010000113.1 GCA_030271565.1 Pseudomonadota bacterium | reverse complement strand
GCGCGTAACTCCTGCGGCGGAGCGGCGGATCCATTCCCGCATGGGTCGTTCAAACAGTACGAAGGCGACCCGGCCGAGCGCCGTGGTAAAAGGCATGGATACTGCACGGAACCAGCTATTTTTCGCCAGTTCTACATTGTTGCGGTAAGGCAAGAGCAAAGCACCTTGCTTCCTCGCCGCGAGCGCCGCGCCAAAGCAAAAAAGCCCCGGCGCAAACCGGGGCTTTCTTGAATTTTTCCGTATGACCGATGGGGTCAGTCGACCACGGCCACCATGTGCGGCAGCTTGGCAATCGCGCCGCGCACTTCGGCGGTGTCCTGCAGTTCGACCACCCGGTTCATCTTGCCCAGACCGAGACCGATCAGGATCGCCTTCTGGCTGGCAGGTCGGCGGATCGGCGAACCGATCTGCTTGATCCGAATGGTCTTCTTGGCTTCTTTCGCCATGACTGATTACTCCGTGATGGCGTCTGCGGCGGCCTCGGCCTCCGCAACGCTTGCGCCGCCGCGACCCAGCAGGTCAGCGACTTTCTTGCCCCGGCGCTGCGCAACCGACTTCGGTGAAGTCTGCTCGGTCAGTGCATCGAACGTGGCGCGGATCATGTTGTAGGGGTTGGACGAGCCGACCGACTTGGTCACCACATCGGCCACACCCAGGCTTTCGAAGACGGCACGCATCGGGCCACCGGCGATGATCCCGGTCCCGGCCGGAGCCGTCCGCAGGTTGACCTTGCCCGCACCGAAACGGCCCTTGCCGTCATGGTGCAGCGTACGCCCTTCCTTGAGCGGCACGCGGACCATCGCGCGCTTGGCAGCGGCGGTCGCCTTGGTGATCGCTTCTGGAACTTCGCGGGCCTTGCCCTTGCCGAACCCGGCACGGCCCTTGCCGTCACCGACCACGACCAGTGCTGCAAAGCCGAAGCGCTTGCCGCCCTTGACCGTCTTGGAGACACGGTTGATGTGGACCAGTTTCTCGATCAGCTCTTCGCCGCCGTCATCGTCGCCGCCGCGGCCGCGATTGCGGTCGTTGCCGCCGCGTCCACCACGATTGCGATCGTTGCCGCCGCCCGGGCCGCCACGGCCACGCTGGCCGCCGCCACCGCCGCCGCCGCGATTTCCGCCGCGAGGCTCGCGGACTTCAACAGGAGCTTCAATACTTTGCGGATGCTCGGCAGCAATCGGCGTTTCGGCCACTGCTTCGGCGTTGTTGGTTTCGTCAGCCATTGTCAGAACTCCAGCCCGCCTGCGCGGGCGGCATCGGCCAGCGCTTTGACGCGGCCATGGAACAGGAACCCGCCGCGATCGAACACGACAGTGCTAACGCCGGCCTTGACCGCCGCTTCCGCCAGCGCCTTGCCGACCGTTGCAGCAGCATCGACATTCGCGCCGACCTTGGTGCCGAGCGAATTGGCGGCGGCAATCGTCTTGCCCGCCGCATCATCGATGATCTGGGCGTAGATATGACGGCCCGAGCGGTGCACCGAAAGCCGCGGACGGCCACCGGCACGCGACTTGAGCGCGGTGCGGACGCGCCGGCGACGGCGCTCGAACAGGGACAGCTTGGCCATTACTTCTTCTTCCCTTCCTTGCGGAAGATGTACTCGCCGCGGTACTTGATGCCCTTGCCCTTGTACGGCTCGGGCTTGCGCCAGCGGCGGATCTCTGCGGCCACCTGGCCGACCTTCTGCTTGTCGATCCCCGAGATCTCGATCGTGGTGTTATCCGGGGTCTTGATCTCGATCCCTTCGGGCACCGAATAATCAACATCGTGGCTGAAGCCGAGCTGCAGCTTGAGGTTCTTGCCCTGCGAGTTGGCACGATACCCGACACCGGTGATTTCCAGGACCTTGGTATAGCCCTCGGTCACCCCGGTGATCAGGTTGTCGACCAGCGTCCGCTGCATGCCCCAGAAGGCGCGCGCCTGCTTGCTGTCGTTTGCGGGCAGCACCGAAATGCTGTCACCTTCGACTTTGTAGGCGATCTCGTCGCGCAGCCCCAGCGTCAGGGTGCCTTTGGGGCCCTTGACCGAGAGGATGCCGCCCTCGATCACGGCGGTGACGCCGCTTGGGATCGACACCGGACGTTTACCGATGCGGCTCATCAGAATACCTCCGCCAGCACTTCGCCACCGACGTTTTGCACGCGTGCTTCGGCATCCGAGAGCACGCCGCGCGGCGTCGAGACGATGGTGATGCCAAGCCCGTTGCGGACCACCGGGAGTTCCTTCGAACCCGAGTAGACGCGGCGGCCCGGCTTGGAGACGCGGGCAACGTGCTTGATCGCAGGTTCGCCCTCGAAATACTTCAGTTCGATCCGCAGCTGCGGGTGAACGCCGGTAGCGTCCTCCGTATAGCCACGGATATAGCCTTCGCGCTGCAGAACTTCGAGCACGCGGGTGCGCAGCTTCGAAGCCGGCGAAAGGACAGAGTCCTTCTTCGCACGCTGGCCGTTGCGGATGCGGGTGAGCATATCACCCAGGGGATCGGTCAGTGCCATGCCTTGATCCTTACCAGCTCGACTTGGTCAGGCCGGGGATAAGGCCCTTGTTGCCTTTATCCCGCAACTCGATCCGACAAAGGCCGAACTTGCGATAATAGCCGCGCGGACGGCCGGTGGTGACGCAACGGTTACGGACCCTGGTTGGGTTCGCATTGCGCGGAAGTTCGGCCATCTTCAGGCGCGCCATCAAACGCTCGCCATCGTCGAGCGACTTGTCGTCGGCCTGGGCCTTCAGCGCGGCATACTTGCCGGCATACTGTTTCACGAGCTTCTTGCGTCGCTCGTTTTTGTTTACGGAACTCAGTTTCGCCATGGACTTAAGCTCTCTTCCTCAGATTATCTTTACGCGGCCTGCTGCTCGGGAGCAGCTTCCAGCGGGAACGGGAAACCGAACAGGCGGAGCAGCTCGCGCGCTTCGTCGTCGGTATTGGCAGTGGTGGTGACAATGATATCCATGCCGCGCACCTTTTCGATCTGGTCGTAGCTGATCTCAGGAAAAATGATCTGTTCCTTGAGACCCATCGCGTAGTTGCCGCGGCCATCGAAGCTCTTGGGATTGAGCCCGCGGAAATCGCGGATGCGGGGCATGGCGACGGTGATCAGACGGTCGAGAAATTCGTACATGCGTTCGCGGCGCAGGGTAACCTTGCAACCGATCGGCATGCCTTCGCGCAGCTTGAACTGGGCGATCGACTTCTTGGCCTTGGTGATGACCGGCTTCTGGCCAGCGATCAGTGCCATTTCTTCAGCGGCGGTCGTGACCTTCTTCTTGTCCTGGCTGCCTTCGCCAACGCCCATGTTGAGCGTGATCTTTTCGATCCGGGGCACTTCCATCACGTTGGTGTAGCCGAACTTCTCGGTCATGGCCTTGGCCACTTCCGTGTCGTACTTCGCCTTCATGCGCGGGGTAGTGGAATCAACCATCGATCTTCTCCCCGGACTTGACTGCGATGCGGGTCTTGGTGCCGTCCTTGGCAGTTTCAAAACGCACGCGGGTGGCCTTGCCGGTCTTGGGGTCAGCCAGGCCGACCTTGGAAATCGCCATCGGAGCTTCGCGCCGGTCAATCCCGCCCTGCGGGTTGGCCTGGCTCGGCTTGCGGTGACGGGCAGCAACATTCACGCCCGAGACGAGGACTTTGCCGTCTTTCGGCATGACCTGCATGACAGTGCCGCTGCGGCCCTTGTCCTTGCCCGAACGGACGACGACGCTGTCACCCTTCTTGATCTTTGCGGCACCCATTACAGCACCTCCGGCGCGAGGCTGATGATCTTCATGTAGCCTTTGCTGCGCAGTTCGCGGACCACCGGGCCAAAGATGCGCGTGCCGATCGGCTCCGAGTTCTTGTTGATCAGCACGGCAGCATTGCTGTCGAAGCGGATCACGCTGCCATCGGCGCGGCGCACTTCCTTGCGGGTGCGCACGATCACCGCGCGGTGAACGTCGCCCTTCTTCACGCGGGTGCGCGGCTGGGCTTCCTTGACCGACACCACGATGATGTCGCCAACGCCGGCTACCCGGCGCTTCGATCCGCCCAGCACCTTGATGCACTGGACGCGCTTGGCCCCGCTGTTGTCAGCGACCTCAAGCTGGGATTGCATCTGGATCATTGATCCGGTTCCTTCTTACTGGCTTGCCGAAACCCGTCCGGCAGTTCCAAAAAATTTAACGTCAGCACCGAGGGCGTAGGCCCTCAAACATCAGCCTCGACCGCGGTGCCCTTGCTGGCGGTGACACGTTCGATCACCTTCCAGGTCTTGAGCTTCGAGAGCGGGCGGGTCTCTTCGATCCGCACGGTCTCACCGGTCTTGAACGCGTTGTCTTCGTCGTGGGCGTGATACTTCTTCGAACGGCGGATGATCTTCCCGTAGAGCGGGTGCTTCACCTTGCGTTCGACCTTCACGACCACGGTCTTGTCGGTCTTGTCGGAAACCACGGTCCCGGTCAGAATACGCTTGGGCATCGTGGGCTCCTTACTTGGCCGTGCGGGCGCGTTCGCCCTGCAACGTTTTGACCCGGGCAATACCGCGGCGCACTTCCTTGATGCGGGCAGGACGCTCGAGCTGGTTGGTCGCGGCCTGGAAGCGCAGGTTGAAAGCCTCGCGCTTGAGGTCGCCGAGGTCGGCGGTCAGCTGATCGTCGCTCTTGGCGCGCAGATCGCTGGTCTGGTTCGATTGCTTCTTGGCCATCATACGGCTCCCAGATGGCTGGTGTCACCCAGGCGGGCGACGACCTTGACCTTGATCGGCAGCTTCATCGCTGCGCGGCTGAAGGCTTCGGCGGCGAGAGGCCCCGCAACACCGTCGAGCTCGAACAAAATCCGGCCGGGCTTGACCCGTGCGGCCCAGTATTCGACCGAACCCTTGCCCTTGCCCTGACGGACTTCGGCTGGCTTCTTCGACACCGGCACGTCCGGGAAGATGCGGATCCAGAGACGGCCCTGGCGCTTGATGTGGCGAGTGATCGCACGGCGAGCCGCCTCGATCTGGCGCGCGGTGATCCGCTCGGGCTCAAGGGCTTTGAGGCCGTACGAACCAAAGTTCAGATCGGTGCCGCCCTTGGCGTCGCCCTTGATCCGGCCCTTGAAGGCCTTGCGGAACTTGTGCTTTTTAGGCTGCAACATGGCTTAATTCCTGCGATCTTCGCGAGCCGGACGAACGCCCGTGGTCTGGGCTTCGAGCATCAGGCGATCTTGCGCCATCGGGTCGTGACCAAGGATTTCGCCCTTGAACACCCACACCTTGATGCCGATGATCCCGTAAGTCGTCAGCGCTTCGACATCGGCATAGTCGATATTGGCACGCAGCGTGTGGAGCGGCACGCGGCCTTCGCGGTACTGTTCGACCCGGGCGATTTCAGCCCCGCCGAGACGGCCACCGCAAACCACCTTGATGCCTTCAGCGCCAAGCCGCATGGCCGACTGCATCGCCCGCTTCATCGCGCGGCGGAACGCCACGCGGCGGATCAGCTGGTCGGCGATGCCCTGCGCAACGAGCCGTGCATCGACCTCCGGCTTGCGGATTTCGACGATGTTCAGCTTGACGTCGCTGCCGGTGGTCATCTTGGCGAGCTGCGAGCGCAGCTTTTCGATGTCAGCGCCCTTCTTGCCGATGATCACGCCGGGACGTGCAGCATAGATCGAAACGCGGCACAGCTTGGCCGGACGCTCGATCACCACCTTGGAAATCGCGGCCTGCGGCAGTGTATCCATGATGAACTTGCGCATCTTGAGGTCTTGCTCAAGCAGCTGGGTGTAATTTTTGCCTTCGGCGTACCAGCGGCTGTCCCAGGTGCGGTTGATCTGGAGGCGCAGGCCGATCGGATTGCTTTTGTGACCCATCTCAGGCCTCCCCAGCTTCAGCTTGTTCGCGCACCACAATCCGCAGCCGGCTGATCGGCTTGAGGATCCGGGTCGACTTGCCGCGACCGCGGGTGTGGAAGCGCTTCATCGTGATCGACTTGCCGACGCTGGCTTCAGCCACCACCAGCGCATCGACGTCGAGGTTATGGTTGTTTTCCGCATTGGCGATCGCCGAGGCGAGCACCTTGCGTGCGTCAACTGCCATCGCCCGCTTCGAGAAAGCGAGGATGTTCATCGCGTCCTCCACCTTGCGGCCGCGGATCAGCGCAGCAACCAGGTTGAGCTTCTGGGCCGAACCACGGATGGTGGTCCCGACCGACAGCGCTTCGTTGTCAGCAACGCGGCGCGGAGACTTTTCCTTGCCCATCAGCGTTTGCCCTTCTTGTCTGCGGCGTGGCCGGGGAAGGTGCGCGTGGGCGCAAATTCACCAAGCTTGTGGCCGACCATGTCTTCGTTGACCGAGACGGGGATGAACTTGCGACCGTTGTAGACGTTGAACGTCAGTCCAACGAACTGCGGCAGGATCGTCGAACGACGCGACCAGGTCTTGATGGGACTGGCGCGGCTGCTGCCCTGATCCTGCGCGGCTTCCGCCTTCTTCAGCAGGTGCAGGTCGACGAAGGGGCCTTTCCAGACGGAACGTGCCATGGTGGCTTACCTCTTCTTCTTGGCGTGACGCGAACGGATAATCATCTTGTCCGTCTGCTTGTTGTTGCGGGTCCGGGCGCCCTTGGTCGGCTTGCCCCACGGAGTAACCGGGTGGCGGCCGCCCGAGGTGCGGCCTTCGCCGCCGCCGTGCGGGTGATCGACCGGGTTCTTGGCAACGCCGCGGGTCAGCGGACGACGGCCCTGCCAGCGCGTGCGCCCGGCCTTGCCAAAGTTCTGGTTCTGGTTGTCGGGGTTCGAAACCGCGCCAACCGTGCCCATGCAATCGCCGCGCAGGTAACGCTGCTCGCCCGAATTGAGACGAACGATCACCATCCCGCGGTCACGGCCGACGACCTGCACGTAAGTGCCGGCCGAACGGGCGATCTGACCGCCCTTGCCCGGCTTCATCTCCACGTTGTGGCAGATGGTGCCGACCGGCATGGTGCTGAGCAGCATTGCATTGCCCGGCTTCACGTCGGTTTTCTCACCGGCAACAACCGAATCGCCAACGGCAAGGCGCTGTGGCGCGATGATGTAAGCCTGCTCACCATCTTCGTACTTGATCAGCGCGATGAAAGCGGTGCGGTTGGGATCGTATTCCATCCGTTCAACCACCGCAGGGGCATCCCATTTGCGGCGCTTGAAGTCGATGAACCGGTACTTCTGCTTGTGACCGCCAGCGATCCCGCGCGAAGTGACGTGGCCCTTGTTGTTGCGGCCGCCGGTCTTGTGCTTGCCTTCGGTAAGCGCCTTGAGCGGCTTGCCCTTCCACAGCGCGGACTTGTCGACCAAGATCAACGCACGGCGCGCCGGGCTGGTCGGGTTATAGTTCTTGAGTGCCATGGCTTAACCCTGCGCTCCTTCGGTGATGTCGATCGACTGGCCTTCGGCCAGACGGACAATCGCCTTTTTCACATCCGAGCGCTTGTAGGGACGACCCTTCCAGCGCTTGGT
>JARXKR010000112.1:2753-7506 GCA_030271565.1 Pseudomonadota bacterium | reverse complement strand
CTGATCCTGGCCCCCATGTTCTTGGTGCCCATCCCGGCGAATTGCGCAAACTGGCACTGGCCCACCTCAAGGATTGGCCCGGTAACCGTGCAGGCCCCGGTCACCTGATCGACGGTAACGGTCCCGATCTGCGGGCGCGGCACGATCCGCCCGAACTTGAGGTCTTGCACCCACACCAGCGTCAGCGGGGCCACCACGGTGACGCGGGCGCGGGCAGTGGCGGAAACGGGCGTGTTTCCAGCCGCAGCCGGCTGTGCCACCAGCGTCCCTGAGGCAAGCGCCAGCAGCGCACAGACGGCGCGGGTTACGGCCCGCAAGCGGCCGTCTGACATGGTTACCCCCCAAGGCATCACACTGTCCCTAGCGAAATGGCCTGAAGGCACCTTGCACTTACATGGTTAACGCACCGGTAGCTTTCCCCGTTGACCGCACCGGTTTGGACTGATCGCCGAGGAACCGACCAAGAGCTTTGCCTTGCTGGAGCGAACCGCTAAGCGGGCGGGATGGACTCGCCCGCAGCAATCTCGATCCGCAATCTCGTCAAACGCTATGCCGCGTCGGGCAATGCTCCGCCCAAGCTGGCGCTCGACGATGTCAGTTTCGACGTGCCGCAAGGCCAGATCTTCGGCCTGCTCGGCCCCAACGGCGCGGGCAAATCGACCCTGATCAATATCCTTGCCGGCTTGGTGATGAAGACCAGCGGAACCGCGGAAATCTGGGGTTTCGATATCGACAAGGATCTGCGCAACGCCAAGCGCTCGATCGGCATCGTCCCGCAGGAAATCGTGTTCGATCCGTTCTTTACCCCGTTCGAGGTGCTGGAAAATCAGGCCGGTCTCTACGGCGTGCCCAAGCCGCTGCGCAAGTCGATGGAGCTGCTGCGCCAGGTCCACCTCGCCGACAAGGCGGGTGCCTATGCCCGCACGCTTTCGGGGGGCATGAAGCGCCGCCTGCTGATTTCAAAGGCGCTGGTTCACACCCCGCCGGTGATCGTGCTCGACGAGCCGACCGCCGGGGTCGATGTCGAACTGCGCCGCCAGCTGTGGGAACTGGTCGCCGAGCTTAACGCCGGGGGCGTAACCGTGGTCCTCACCACGCATTACCTCGAAGAAGCCGAACAGCTGTGCGACCGCATCGCGATCATCAACCACGGCCAACTCATCGCCAACAAGCCGACCCGCGAACTGGTTGAAATGGCGCGCGAAAAGATCGTGGTGCTGACGCTCGACAGTGATGTGACCAAGCTGCCGTCGAGCCCGGCGTTCCTGAAGTGCGTCTCCGCCGGTGAACGCATGATCGAGATCACTTACGACAAGGACAGGAGCAACGCCGGCGAAGTGCTGGCGCAGGTCCAGGCGCAGGGGCTGACGATTGTGGATGTCACCACGCGCGAGGCCGACCTTGAGGATGTGTTCGTCAGTTTGACGACTGCGGCCAAAGTCGCGGCGTAAGGTTTGAGATTGACACTGACCCACCCCCGACCCCTCCCGCAAGCGGGAGGGGAGTGCCAATCCCGCCTGACGCTGCCAAGTCCCCCTCCCGCTTGCGGGAGGGGTTAGGGGTGGGCGAGTCCGGGCAAGGCAAGTTCCGCGAACGCAATACAAGTCGCGCCCGCGAACTTCGCAGTGCTGCAACGCCTGCCGAGCGCCTTCTCTGGCAATTCCTGTCACGCTCTCAGCTCGGGGCAAAATTCAGTCGGCAAATGCCTGTCGGACCGTTCTTCGCCGACTTTCTTTGTCGCGAGCATAATCTGATCATAGAATTGGATGGCCATTCTCATGACGTCGCACCGGACAGAGACATTTATCGCGACCGTTTCCTGAATGGGGCCGGTTATCGCGTAATACACTTCCAAAATGTCGATGTTCTCGGCAATGTCGAAGGCGTGATCATGGCCATTCGTATCGCGCTTCAAGACGCGCCCACCCCCGACCCCTCCCGCAAGCGGGAGGGGGGAATATGAACCACGACGTCATCATCATCGGCTCGGGAGCGGCGGGGCTCACCGCGGCGCTGGCTTTGGCCGAGCAGCGCAAGGTGCTGGTTCTGGCGAAGGGCGAGCTGACCGGGGGTTCAACTGCATGGGCGCAGGGCGGGATTGCCGCGGTGCTCGATGCGGGCGACACGTTCGAGAACCACATTCATGATACAATGGTGGCCGGCGCGGGCCTCAACCGGCTCGAGACGGTCGAGTTCGTGATCGAACGCGCACCGCATGCGATCGACCGGTTGGTTGAGCTGGGCGTGCCGTTCAATACCGAGGACGAACACCTCCACCTGACCCGCGAGGGCGGGCATTCGCACCGGCGGATCGTCCATGTTGCCGACGCCACCGGCTGGGCGGTGCAGGAAGCGCTGCTCAAGGCCGCCAATGCCAATCCCAATATCACCCTGCTGCCGCACCAGGCCTGCATCGACCTGATCACCGGCAAGCACGAGGCGCGTTACTCGGGCTCGGGCCGGGTCTGGGGGGTCTATGCGCTCGACGAGATCACCGGCAAGGTGGTCGCCCATACTGCCAAGGCCACCGTGCTCGCCACCGGCGGGGCGGGCCGGGTTTACCAGTTCAGCACCGCGCCGCGCGGGGCCACGGGTGATGGGATCGCGATGGCCTGGCGTGCCGGCTGCCGGGTCGGCAACATGGAAATGATGCAGTTCCACCCGACCTGCCTCTACAACCTCGAGGTCAAGAACTTCCTGATCACAGAAGCAGTGCGCGGCGAAGGCGGGCACCTGCTCAACCCGCGCACCGGGCACCGCTACATGCCCGATTACGACGAGCGCGCCGAACTCGCCCCGCGCGATATCGTCGCGCGGGCCAATGACGCCGAGATCAAGCGCGACGGGCTTGACTACGTCCACCTCGATATCAGCCATCAGCCGGCCGATTTCGTGAAGGGACACTTCCCCAACATCTACGAAAAGCTGCTCGGGCTGGGGATCGACATGACCACGCAGCCGATCCCGGTGGTGCCCGCGCAGCATTATACCTGCGGCGGGATCATGATCGATCTGGCCGGACGGACCGACCTGCCTGGGCTCTACGCTGCGGGCGAATGCACCGAGTCTGGGCTCCACGGCGCCAACCGCCTCGCCTCCAACAGCCTCCTCGAATGCTTCGTGTTCGGCGAGGCGGCGGCGGCGGACATCCTGGCGCGGTGGGACGAGTTCGACGCGCCGCCGCCGGTGCGGCAATGGGATGCCAGCCGCGTCACCGATTCCGACGAAGAGGTGATCATCAAGCAGAACTGGACCGAAATCCGGCGCTTCATGTGGAATTACGTCGGGATCGTGCGCACCACCAAGCGGCTCGAACGCGCCGCGCACCGGATCCAGATGATGGGTGCCGAAGTCGACGACTACTACGGCCACTTCCGCGTTTCGACCGACCTGATCGAGCTGCGCAACCTGCTGCAATGCGCCGACCTGATCGTCCGCTCGGCGCTCGACCGGCACGAGAGCCGCGGGCTGCATTTCACGCTCGATTATCCCAAGCTGCTGGCGGTAGCGAAGGATACCGTGCTGGTTCCCTGAGGCTCTGTCACAGCGGTGTCATGGCAAGCTGGTCATGGGCTAAGCGATCGGGAACAATTGCGCAGTAATGTGGCGATTCGCCGCGCGCTGGACTATGGCGCGAAACGGGGCTGAAAGGACTTAGGATGACCTCGCAATCGGCAGGGGGCAAAAGAGCCGCCGCCGCAATCGCCCGCGCGCTGGCCGACGAGCGCAGCGCTGCCGCGCAGGCGGTGCAGGAAGCCACTCTCGACGACCTTGCCGGGCAGGGCGGCGATGACGCGCGCGCCGGGATCGACGCGCTCTTGGCGGTTGCCGCGCCCGACGATGCCGATCGCATTCGCGCGCACCTGGGCCTGCCCAAGCCGACCGGGCACCCGCGCCAGACCAGTGACGAACTGGCCGACGACTGGGCCACCGGCGGCTATCCCTACAAATACAAGATGCTGCGCAAGGATTACGAGCGCCAGAAATTCCAGCTCCAGACCGAGCTGCTCAAACTGCAATCGTGGGTCAAGGAAGATCGCCAGCGGGTGATCATCCTGTTCGAAGGCCGCGATGCTGCGGGCAAGGGCGGCGCGATCAAGCGCTTCATGGAACACCTCAACCCGCGCGGCGCGCGGGTGGTCGCGCTCGAAAAGCCGAGCGAGGTCGAGCGCGGGCAATGGTACTTCCAGCGCTATACCGAGCATTTGCCCACCACCGGCGAGATCGTGCTGTTCGACCGCTCTTGGTACAACCGCTCCGGGGTCGAGCGGGTGATGGGGTTCTGCTCGGACAGTGAGTACGAGGAATTCCTGCATCAGGCGCCCGAGTTCGAACGCAATCTGGTGCGCAGCGGCATCCACCTGTTCAAGTTCTGGTTCTCGGTCAGCCGCGAGGAACAGCGCCGCCGGTTCACCGAACGCAAGGTCCATCCGCTCAAGCAGTGGAAGCTCTCCTCGATCGACCTCGCCAGCCTCGACAAGTGGGATGACTATACCAAAGGCAAAGAGGCGATGTTCGCCGCGACCGACACCGCCGACAGTCCGTGGACCGTGATCAAGAGCGACGACAAGAAGCGCGCGCGCCTCAACGCGATGCGGTTCGTGCTGCAATCGCTTCCCTACAAGGACAAGGATCCCGAGCGGATCGGCGCGGTCGATGCGCGGATCGTCGGCCCGGCCAGCGTGATCCACGAGCGCGACGAAAAGGGCTGAGCGGCGCGCGGCGTAATTCTCCCCTCCCCATCGGGGAAGGG
>JARXKR010000112.1:0-2653 GCA_030271565.1 Pseudomonadota bacterium | reverse complement strand
GGGCTTTTTGATACCAGCACCCTTGCGCTGCCGCCCGTTCCCGTTAGGTCTCACCCCGAAACGCATAATGGGGAGCGAGCATGCCGCAGATTACCGCCAACGGAATCCAGATCGAGTACGAGACGTATGGCGACAAGGCCAACCCGCCGCTGCTGCTGGTGATGGGACTGGGCGCGCAGCTGACGCTGTGGCCGATCGAACTGGTCGAGGCATTGGTGGCGCGCGGCTATTGCGTGATCCGCTACGATAACCGCGACATCGGGCTCAGCCAGAAGTTCGGACACGCCGGCATTCCCAATTTCCGCCGGGTTGCGCTCAAGCGCGTGTTCGGGCTGCGCTCAAAGTTGCCCTACCGGCTGACCGACATGGCCGCAGATGCCGCCGGGCTGCTCGATGCGCTCGGGATTGCGAAAGCACACGTGGTCGGGGCCTCGATGGGCGGGATGATCGTCCAATTGCTGGCGATCGAGCACCCTGAGAAGGTGCTGACCATGACCTCGATCATGTCGACCACCGGCAACCGCAAGGTTCCGCCCGCCAAGCCCGAGGCGATGCAGGCTTTGCTCAACCGCGCCCCCGAAGGTGCGACGCTCGAACAGGTCATGCCGATCGGGATCAGCGTCAACCGCGCAATCGGCTCGCCTGGCTACCCGGCAGCAGAAGAGCGTCTCCGCGCCAACATCACCCGGGATTTCAACCGCAGTTTCTACCCCGAAGGCGCGGCGCGGCAGATCTCGGCGATCATGGACGACGGCGACCGCCGCAAGCGGCTGGCCAAAGTGACGACGCCGACGCTGGTGATCCACGGGGTGCACGATCCGCTGGTCCCGGTCGAAGGCGGGCGCGATACAGCGGCAGCGATCAAGGGTGCCGAACTGATCGAGATCGAAGGCATGGGCCACGACCTGCCGCTCGAACTGGTCGAACAGATCGCCGACGCGATTGCAGCTCACGCCAAGTAGGAGGTGACGATCAGGCCCGCTGGGCCTGTCCCCACCGCCCCAACCGACGTTCGATTTGCGTCCGCTTTTGGTGAGCTTGCAGTTCGGATGGAATGACTGTTTTGGGGTGGAAAGGGGTCATCAGGCTCGATCCCAGCTTGAATTGACGCACCACACCCACAGACGGCGTCTATAAACTAATGATCGTGCCCCTCGGGCTCAGCCATTTCGAATGGAAGCCGGGCAGACTGTTCTCTGACCGCCAAGCGCAGAACGGCGTGGAATGCGTGCGGCTCGCGGGGCGCTTCCATGCTTTGCAAAAGCGTCGGCTCCTCGGTTGAGAAGAGCGCGATTGTCTCGACTGCGTCGCCACCCCGATCAATTAGGACCTCGGCGCTGAAATCGGCAGTTTGTCGGGCAAGCGTGAGGCGCATCCGTTCGCCGTCAGAGGTATCGACGATGGCAAGCGTTCCTTCGGCGAGAGGGCAGGTAAAGTGAAACGGTTCGGGTGCGTGATGGCCGACGTGTCGGTCGGCTAGCGAGGGCAAGTTCAACTTGCTTAACTCGGAATGCTCGAACGTCACATTCGCGGTCTTCAGCGCAGGCGTGTGTGCCAGCAACTCCGTCTTTAAATTTCGGGCAATGTCGATCGCTGCCGACAACGACAGTTGTTCATTGACCTCAATCGCGACGTCGGCGTGCAGCTCATGCCCAATCCACCTGGCTCGCGCGTCGGTAACATTTGCAATCCCCGGGACATGCTCGGCGGCATGGCGAATTTCCGCAGTTACGCTTGGATCCACACCATCCAGGGTGCGTGTGATCACCGCTTTCGCAGACTGCCAGACGATTCCGCCAATCGTAATCGTAATCAAGAGGCCAATTATCGGGTCGGCCAGTGGGTAACCGAGCCAGACTCCGAGCGCGCCCAGCACAACCGCGAGCGAGGTCAAGCCGTCGGTGCGGGCATGATAACCATCGGCGATCAGGGCAGCACTGTTCATCTGGCGACCGACGCGAATGCGAAACACGGCTACGACTTCATTTCCAACGAACCCGATGAGCCCGGCAAGGGCAAGCCAGCCAAGGTGGCTAACCGGCTGCGGATTGAGCAAGCGATGGATCGCTTGGTAGCCAGCGACAACCGCGCTGAACAGAATGATGAGAATGATCAGAATGCCTGCCAGGTCTTCGACGCGACCGAGCCCGTAAGTGAACGTTCTGGACGGCTTGCGCCGAGCCAGGACGAACGCGATCCACAGCGGAATCGCAGTCGTGGCGTCGGCAACGTTGTGAATCATGTCGGCGAGTAGCGCGACCGACCCAGACACAAGAACAATAACGAATTGAAATGCAGCCGTGATGGCTAAAATGACGAACGACCACTTAATCGCCCAGATGCCGCGCTCGGAGTTCGCCAGCGACGAGTCGATCACACCGTGGGTGTGGCCATGTCCTTGCGCGCCGTGGTCGCCATGCGCCGCATGACCGCTGCTATCCTTTTGTCCGCCGAAGCCGATCCAGTCGCCTATGGCTATCATGTTGCGCACCTCATAAATACTTTGCCAATTGCCTGAACTCGTCGAGAACAGCCCCGGTAACCGGCTCGGTCGGGCCAGAACCTTCATTGAGACAATGGTCGATGTGATCATGGATTAGCGCGCGCTTGGCATTCGTGATTGCGCATTCGACTGCGTGAAGCTGCTGCGCGA
>JARXKR010000111.1 GCA_030271565.1 Pseudomonadota bacterium | reverse complement strand
ACCACTTCGGCCAGCGAGCCCTCGGCTTTGCTGCCGTCAGCGATCGCCAGCGTAATCGCGGTGCCGACCATGATGTTGAACACACCTTGATCGCTTCCAATATTACCGGGTGTTCCTGCACGGACATCCCCGCGCAGATCGATCACCTCGATCCGGTCAAACTTCTCGCGCATCATCTTGCGCAGCCCGGCATAGGGCCAGCCGGTTAGGAACTTGCGGTTGGAAATGAACGCGATCACGCCCTGCTGCGGCGCGTTATCCGCCTCGAACAGTTTCTAGATTGCCCAGCGCCAGAAGGCCACCGAAAATTCGGGGAAAGTATTGAGCTGGCCGCCCTTTCCTGCATTCTTGACCGGCTGCTTCAGGTCTTCCCACAACCCATCCATCCAGCGCCCGATCAGGGTTTCGTTCTCGCCTTCGGCCAACCGCTTGTAGGGCGGGTTGCCAATGATCGCGAGGATCGGCTGTTCGGTCTTGATCCGGTTGGCTTCGCGGCGCTCGTCATCGATCGGGATGCCCTGGATGCCCAGCGTGCCCAGCGCGCTGACTGCGCCGGGTGCGGCGAGCGTATCCGCCAGATAAACCCCCAGCCGCGGCAGTTTGACCGCTTGCGGTTCGTCTTCATCCTCGTCCGCCGGTCGAAAGCGCAGCGCGTGGTGCAGCCGGTAATGCGCCACCGCATAAGGCCCGACCAGCAGCTCGAATCCGAACATCCGCCCCGCCAGCGCACGCAGCGCGGATGATGCCGCCTTGCCGCCTTCGTCCGCCATCACCTGATCACGCACCCGTTCGGCTACGCCGAGCAGGAAAGTGCCGGTGCCGGTGGCGGGATCGAGGATCGTCACCTTGGGATCGCGCAGGCCCTTGGTGCCCAGATTGTCGCGCAGTGCCCGGTCAAGCGCGCCGGTCATATAGCGCACTACCTCGATAGGTGTGTAATATACGCCGTATCGCTCTCGAGCTACTGGATCGAACGTCTTCAAAAAGAACTCGTAGAACGTAATGATCGGATCGCGACCATCGGGCTTCAAAGCAAGAATGTCCGTTGAAAAGCTGTTCACCGTATCGCGCATCACTTCAAAGCCGATGCCAATCTGGCTGGTGACTTCATCCTCACTCAATACCCTTAGTGCCGCCTTGAGCAGAGGGTGTTCGTCGGGCATCTGCTTCCACGCATCTTCACCGATTGGCGCGTCAGTCGCTTCGCGAACCAGCAACAAGCCGAAAGCCAACGTCTGAGCAAAAGCCGAGGAGAACAGCGTATCAAAGTCAGTCGCCGCATACCCGCCCGCCTCAGGGTGGGCATAGAGCACCGTCTTGAACGTCTCTCTTACCATCATCAAAGGATCGTTGGCTTTGCCTTCGGCACGAAGCTGAACGACTCTCTCTTGCACGGCGCTGCGCACCAGTTTTGCGGAATGCGCTAACAGTTCAGCCAAGTGCTCATCATCGCGTGCGGTTGGGGCGTCGGCACGAGCCAATGTTGCCAGCAGATCGAGGAAAACCGCGGGCGCGTGCGCAGCGATAGCATCATCAGCAGTCTTGTCCGGCGTATCGGCCTTGAGCGTATGCGGCGGAACAATGGTTGCGCTGCCAAGCCGCGTGTCACGCCCGAACAGGTGAAAGTCAGCAAAATTGGAGGCGGACCAGTGTGCCAGTTCTTTCAGCCGCTCGTACTGGCGTTTGTCATACACCCCTTTCCACCGGTCAGGATCGGCGTCTTTGGCGGGGGCTTTGAGTTCAATGAAAGCGCGCGCGGGCTGGCCGGGGCGGATCAGGGCAATGTCAGGTCTGCCCACTCCCGGCTTGTTAAATTCCGGAGAGACAGTCAATTTTGGAACCGCAGGCAGCAAGGGCAGTAGCCGGTCGATCAGTTCCTGAAACGCCGGTGCGAGGGCAGGCTCCGAGGCATCGGCATTAGCCCGCAATTGATCGCGCATGCGCTTGGCGTAATGTTTGAGATGTCCGCTTATTTCGTTCGCCATTGAGTAACGCTAGCGACTTGTTCCAGTGCAGTCATGCTGAAGTTTGGCGAACCACCATCGACTTACGAGTGCCACCTGTGCCCTCCACCATGCCTCCTTCGACAGGCTCAGGATGAACGGAAATGGTCCCCCTCCCCCGAGGGCGAGGAATTCCGCCGAGTCGCACCCTAACCCGCCCCATAACCCTTGAAATTGCTGCGTTGCAGCATACATATCCTCCACGTTTATCGCTGTAATTGCCCAATTCATCGAATCCGTTGTGCAATTGCGGAACGATATGTCACCTTCTTGGTTGGAGGAGCAGGACGCGTTTTTCGGGGTTACCGATGTACCAGGACTGCAATCTGATTATCGATCCAGCTGCCGTGCCGCTTAAAGATGGCGCGTCGGCGGCGGTGATACCTTTGTTTTCGGGCAGGGCCAAACCCCTCGCGGCGAACGAGGACCGGCTGCGGCTGGCGATGATCGGCACCTATGTGCCGCGCAAATGCGGGATCGCGACGTTTACCTGCGATGTGACCGAGCAGTTGCGCCAGTTCGAAAGCGATATCGAGACGACGGTCTATGCGCTCGACGCGGCGGACCGCGCCGGGCTTTATGGCGGCGGCGTGGTGCCGGTCGACCAGGCGAGCCGCGAGGCCTATCTTGGCGCGGCGCGGGCAATCAATGAAAGCGGCGCTGCGGCGGTGTGGCTGCAGCACGAATTCGGGATCTTTGGCGGGCACGACGGCGAGCTGGTGCTCGAACTGGTCGATGCGCTGGCCGCGCCATTGGTGGTGACCTTCCACACCGTGCTGAGCGCGCCTTCGGGCAATCAGCGGCGGATCGTCGAGCATCTGCTGACCCGCGCGAGCCGCGTGATGGTGATGTCTGCGCATGGCCGCGAGCTGCTGATCGAGCGCTATGACGCCGCGCCCGGGCTGATCGAGGTGATTCCGCACGGCGCGCCCGACCGGCCGTTCGGGCGTGAGGCGGAATTCAAGGCCAAGCTGGGCATTGCCGAACGCAACGTGCTGATGACCTTCGGGCTGCTCGGCCCGGGCAAGGGGCTCGAACAGGTGATCGCGGCGCTGCCGGCGGTGGTCGCGCGCTATCCCGATACGGTTTACCGGATCGTCGGCGCGACCCATCCCAACCTGGTCGCCAGCCACGGCGAGAGCTACCGCGAAGGGCTGATGGCCTTGGCCGAAAAGCTGGGCGTGGCGGACCACATCGCGTGGGACAACCGTTTCCTCGATACGCCCGAGCTGCTCGACCAGCTTGAGGCCTGCGACATCTATGTCACCCCTTACGGCAACCTCCAGCAGGCGACGTCGGGCACGCTGTCCTATGCGGTCGCGCTGGGCAAGGCGGTGGTCTCCACGCCCTACGTCCATGCCCGCGAGCTGCTCGCGAACGGGGTCGGCGTGCTGGTCGAGCCAAGTTCGAGCGAGGCGATTGCGGCGGCGGTGATCGCCCTGCTGAGCGATCGCAGCCGGCTCGATGCGACCAAGGCGCGGGCCTATTCCGCCGGGCGCAAGACGATCTGGCCGGAATTTGCCGCAGCGACTGCGGGTCTGTTGCGCCGCGCGGTGGTGCGTCCGTTTGCCGACATGCCGCTCCATGCGACACCGGGGCTGAGCGGGTTCCTCGCCATGTGCGACGGGACGGGCATGATGCAGCACGCGATCGGGATCGTGCCCGATCGCCGCCACGGCTATTGCCTTGACGATAATGCCCGCGCTTTGATGCTGCTCAACCACGTCAGCGGGATGAACCAGGCCGACCGGCTCGGCTGGAGCAGCACCTTTGCCAGCTTCGTCCAGCACGCGTGGAACCAGGACGACGGGCACTTCCGCAACTTCATGTCGTTCGAGCGGACCTGGCTTGAGAGCAAGGGTTCGGATGATTCGAACGGGCGCGCCTTGTGGGCGCTGGGTGATACGGCGGCGCATTCGCCTTATCCCGAGCTGCAGGAATGGGCGCTCGATTGGTTCGACAATACCCTGCACACACTGGCGGTGACCGAAAGTCCGCGCGCGCTCGGCTTCGGGATGCTCGGTGCGGCGCTGATCCAGCGCGCGACCGGCGGGCACGAGGGGGCCGAGGCCTTGCTTCTGCGCGGCGGCGATCTGCTTCACCGGCTGCTGGCCGCATCGCGCCGGCCCGACTGGGCGTGGTTCGAGGCGGTGCTCGGCTATGACAACCCGCGGCTGGCGCAAGCTTTGATCGAGGCCGGGCACGTGCTCGGCCGCGCCGACTGGCTTGAGGAAGGGCTGACTACGCTTGGCTGGATCGCGCAGCGGCAGACTTCGGCTGGCGGACTGTTCCGCCCGGTCGGCTCGGAGAGCTTCGGGCTCAGCCACGACCAGCGTCCGTTCGACCAGCAGCCGCTCGAAGCCCAGGCGGCGATCGAGGCCTGCGCAGCTGCCTATGCGGCCCAGCCCGACCCGCGCTGGATCAGCCATGCCGAGGCCGCCTACGCGTGGTTCTTCGGCGCCAACGATCGCGGGGCAGTGCTGGCAGATATCGCTACCGGTCGCTGCCGCGACGGGGTAACCCCGCGCGGCGCGAATGCGAACTGCGGGGCCGAATCGATCCTTGCATTGCAGCTGGCGCACGTCACGATGCGTCAAATGGGGCGCACACTGGGTGCAGCGCGACCCGAGATTCGCGGACAGGGGATTGAGTTTGCTGGACATGAAGGACCATCTGGCGGCGCGGTTGCGCATCCATGAGCTGCGCTTGCATGCCGATCCTTCGCGCGTAGTCCTCCGTCCCTTTCACCTCGGCTGGCAATCGGTCTCTGCGCCGTCGGACCGCGCGCGGGCGCTGGTCGATGACGTTGCCGCGCTGAGCGAGACCCAGGTCGAGGCAGAATACGAACGCGTGATCAAGGACTTCGCCGAGCGCCACTGGCAGACCGAGCTGCTGTTCACCGAGCGCTACAACGAGCTGGAGGACAACTTGTCGCTGCACGATGCGGGGTTCTCGCCCGCCCGCAAGCAGCTGATCGGCGCGTACTTCTGCCACGAATATACCTATGCCGCAGCGGCGCTGATGAACCCGTCGATCGTCCCGCATCCCGACCAGAGCGGGATGACCCGGGGCGCCAAGCGGTTCGTCATGTCGCTGCGCGCGGTGGGCGAAGGGCACATCTCCTCGATCGCCTTCCGCGAAGGGATCGCGCACAAGGACGGGACTTTCCAGCTGTGGCCGCAGGACCACTTCGCCACCGCGGCGCTGATCGACGACAATTCGCTGACCGACGCCGACGATGCGGTGACGGTCCACCGCCACGCCGAAAGCAGCCTGTCCAACACCGTGATCTTCCCGATCACCGAGCAGCAGCGCGGCGGGCTCGAGGACCTCAGGATGGTGCAGTACGAGCACGGCGACGGGACCCGCGAATGGATCGGCACCTATACCGCCTATTCGGGCAGCTCGATCCGCTCAGAACTGCTCCGCACCCGCGACTTCCGCCGCTTCCAGCTCGAGCCGATCAACGGCGCGGCGGGCCGCAACAAAGGCATGGCCTTGTTCCCCGAGAAGATCGACGGGCGCTATGTGATGATCGGACGGCAGGACGGCAAGAACCTGTTCCTGCTGCGCTCGGACAGCCTCGATACCTGGGACGACGAAGGCGTGTTCCTGATGGGGCCGAAGTACCCGTGGGAATTCATCCAGATCGGCAACTGCGGCAGCCCGATCAAGACCGACGCCGGCTGGCTGGTGCTCACCCACGGGGTCGGCGCGATGCGCAAATATGCGCTGGGCTGCGCGCTGCTCGATCTGCATGATCCGAGCAAGGTGCTGGCACGCAGCCGTGAGCCGCTGCTGACCGCCGAGGACGCCGACCGCGCGGGCTATGTCCCCAACGTGATCTACACCTGCGGCGCGCTCAAGGTCGGCGATGCGCTGCTGATCCCCTACGGCATTTCGGACAGCGCGGTCGGCTTCGCCTCGACTTCGGTCAAGGACCTGCTGGCGATGATGGACTAGCGAGGTGGACGCGGCTTCGCCCAGCCATGCCGTGCTCCAGCAGGCGTTCGGGTGCGGCACGGCCTTGGCCGGAACGATTGCCGCGCTGGGCCGCGATGCCGACCATGCCCGGGGCGCCGTGCTGTGGCCGCGCGGCGAGGATCAGGGTGCTGCCAGCCTGCTGACATTGGGCCGCGCTGCCGAACTGGCCTATGGCCGCGACGGGGCCACGCTGGTGCTTCACGCGCTGGCTGCGGGCGAATTCTTCGGTGAGATCGTCGGTTCGGGCGGGCAGCAGGACACCCGGGTTGAGGCGCTGTCCGACGGCGCCGCCACCCACTTCGCCCCGGCCGCGCTGGTCCGCCTGATGGAGAGCTATCCGCTGGTCGCGCTGGCGATGGCCCGGCACCTCTCGGCGCGGATCGCGGCGATGCGCCAGCGCATGCTCGAGACCGCGCTGCTCTCCGCGACCGGGCGGATCGCCGCGGAACTGCTGCGCCAGTCGCGCGCCTCGCCCGATGGCACGATCCGCCCGCTGCCGGTCTGGTCCGAGCTCGCGCTGATCGTCCAATCGACCCGCGAAACGGTCTCGCGCACGGTGTCTGGCTTCGAGAAGCGCGGGCTGGTTAGGCGGGTCGAAGGCGGGCTGGCGGTGATCGCGCCGCACCGGCTGGAAGAGCTGGTCTACTAGAGGTTGAAAGGGTTACCCTCCTGAGAGGCTCCCCCACCGGGGGAGGTGGTCCGCCGTAGGCGGAGCGGAGGGGGCGAACAAGCAAGCGCGCAGTAGCGCGCAGCCGCTACTGCGGCTTTTCTGACCCAGCCCCCCTCCGTCTCGCTGCGCGAGCCACCTCCCCCGGTGGGGGAGACTCTTTATTCGTCATGCTACGTCAGCATGTGGACCGCGCCGCCGAGGTCCTCTTCGCCTGGATAATACAGCTCGGTTCGGCAGGCGCTAGTCCCACGCGCGCGCAGCGTCACCGCGAGCGCGTCGCTGGCTAGCGCGGTGCCGGCAGGGGCGAGCGCGGCGAGCTTGCGCGCGAACGCCGGGGCCGGTCCGTAGGCCACCCGGGTCCCGCTCGCCTCGTCCTTCAGCACCGACCCGATCGCCAGATGCGCGCCCACCGCGACGCTGCCCAGGGCGTTGAGGCGGGCAATGACCTCCATGACGGCGGGAAGCTCTAGGGCCACCGCCTCCCAGCCATTCGGTAATGCCCGGACCGAGCCCTGCGGCAACCGGGCCAGCACCGCCGACACCGGTGCGGTGAGTGCGCCGAGCTCGGCCGAGGAGCGCCCCGGGGCTCCCTCCGATCCATCGAGCAGCACCGCGAGATGAACCGCCAGCAGCCGCGCCGGATCGGGCTGTTCGGGCGGAAACAGCGCATCGACTGCGGCATCGCGCGGGACGGTCAGTCGGTGCTGCACCCCGTTGTCAGCGCGCCACCGCTGCGCCTGCCGCGCGGTGTTGGCGCCGCCGCCGAGCTCATCGAACACGATCAGCTGGCACGCCGTGCTCGCCAGTTGCGCGGCATTGCTGAGTGCGCCGCCGATCGCGAGGTCCCCGGCATGTGCCGTGGCGAGCGGATCGTGGACCGAGCTGGCACT
>JARXKR010000110.1 GCA_030271565.1 Pseudomonadota bacterium | reverse complement strand
GGCGATGGCCGGATCACGTGCGGGATTCCGACGGCCAGCATGACTAGACCCTGCGGCTGTCATTTCGCGGGAGCGGAGCGCAGGGTCGTGCGACCCCCGAGCGATCCGCTGATGCAGACTCCGGCCCCCGTGTGGTGGGCTTATCAGAGCCTGCTAACATAGATGGTGCGGGCGGTGGGAATCGAACCCACACTCCTTGCGGAACGGGATTTTGAATCCCGCGCGTCTACCAATTCCACCACGCCCGCGTTGCGAAACGCCTATAGCGCCGCCGCCAAAACACGCAACGGCAAACATAAAGAACACAGCTTATGCTGTTGGCTTCGCGGTCTTCTTTCGGGCAGTGACTGGCGCGGGCCGCACCTTGCGAACATTGACGGCAGATGCGTCAATGTTGTTCTTCAAATGCCGCCCATAAAACTTCTCGATCATCTCGCAATTTTGAGTCGTTCGCGTCTACCATTCCGCCACAGGGGCAATCCTGCGTGTGCGCGCCTTAACCAGCCTTCAATACTCCCGCAATCGCCTTGTGCATGCGTGAGTGGACCACGTCGTTCCCAGCCAACACCTGCTTGTCACAGATCGGCTGCGAAGTGCCGCGCCAATCGGTGACGAAGCCGCCCGCCTCGCGCACCAGCAAGCAGCCCGCTGCGGTATCCCATGACGACAGGTCGCTTTCCCAAAACCCATCAAAGCGCCCCGAGGCGACCCAGGCGAGATCGAGCGAGGCGGCGCCGAAGCGGCGAATGCCTGCGACCTGCGGGGCCAAGGCATTGTAAATCCGCGTCCATTCGGGCGCATCGCCGCGGCCCGCGAAGGGAATGCCGGTGGCGATCAGGCTCTCATCAAGGTGGCGCCGCGAAGAGACTCGCAAACGCCGATCCTGCAGCCACGCTCCGCGGCTGCGTTCGGCCCAATAGCTTTCGTCGGTGATCGGCTGATAGACCAGCGCCGCGACCACATCGCCCCAACCGCTGCCGTCGAGCTTGGGCTCCTGCGCCGCAATCGAGATCGCGAAGTGGGGGATGCCGTGAAGGAAGTTGCTGGTCCCGTCGAGCGGATCGATGATCCAGCGCGGGCTGGTCGGGCTGCCCTCGATTACCCCGCCTTCTTCGAGCACGAAGCCCCATTCCGGCCGCGCCAGGAGCAGCTCGTCATAGAGCGTGCGCTCAGCGCGTTGATCAGCCTTGGAGACAAAGTCGGCCGGACCTTTGCGGCTGACCTGCAGATGCTCGACCTCGCCAAAATCGCGGCGCAAGCGCTGCCCGGCCTTGCGCGCGGCCTTTTCCATGACCCGGATAATGGCGGAGATAACTGCCATTGGGTTCAGTCAGCCTTGCGCACGTAGGCGCGTTCGTAGACGTCGACCACGATGCGGGTGCCGCTGCCAATGTGCGGCGGAACCATCACGCGCACGCCGTTATCGAGCAGCGCGGGCTTGAAGCTGGACGAGGCAGTCTGGCCCTTCACCACGGCGTCAGCGTCGACGATGGTGGCTTCGACATGTTCGGGCAAAGCGACCGAGATCGGACGTTCTTCCCACATTTCCAGCGTTACTTCCATGCCGTCCTGCAGGAACGCCACCGCATCGCCGAGCAAGTCGGCGGGCAGGTTGATCTGCTCGTAATTGTCCTGGTCCATGAACACCAGCGCATCGCCGTCGACGTAAAGGAACTGGAAATCCTTGGTATCGAGCCGGACTTTTTCGATCGTGTCCTGGCTGCGGAAGCGGACGTTGGTCTTGCGTCCGTCGATCAGGTTTTTCATTTCGACCTGCATGAAGGCGCCGCCCTTGCCCGGCTGGGTGTGCTGGGTCTTGGCAACTTTCCAGATGCCCTTCTCGTATTCGATAATATTGCCGGGACGAATGTCCACGCCGCTGATCTTGGCCATGACCTTGCCTTCAAGCTGAGAAAGAGCTCCGGCCGCACGCCGGAAGGACGCGCCCTTAGCGCGGGGCGCGGCGCGGGGCAAGTTCTGCGGGATGTCTGAGTGTCTGGCCGCTTGGTTCACTTCCTGCTAATCGCTGCAGGACGAAAGGCGCTCTACATGAAACCTGTCCTCACCCTGATCCTGTTGGCCGCTGCCAGTCCCGCACTCGCCGTTCCCGGTGGGCCCATCGACCAGCTCAATCCGGGCAACTATCTGTGCGAACAGCCCGGCGATGCCGGCGGCGCGGTGGGCCTGCGGGTGACGGGCGAAGATTTCGAGATCGTCAACGCAAACACTTATCGCACCGCTGCAGGCCGCGGCACTTACCTGCTCACCGGCAATGTGCTGACTTTCACCAGCGGGCCCAAATACGGCGAGAGCTTCCACCGCATCACTAACGGCTTCCTGCGCAAGACCGATGGCAACGGCGCAGACACGACACTGCGCTGCGTACGCCGGGTGATGAACAATAGCTAAGCGCTAACCGGCTTCTTCGCTGCGGCCTGCATGCGGTTGTAGGCGTACCAGACCAGCGCCCCAAACAGCACCAGACCCATCGGCGTGGCGTAGGGATTCTCGCCAAACACCGCGAGCGCATCAGGGTTGTTGCTCGCGGCGACGATGCCCGCATAGGCAACGTTGAACAGGCTATCGCCGACGATCAGACCGGTTGCAGTGAGTACCCCGATCCGCTCGGCAAAGTCGGGATTGGTCTGCCTCGCGGCCCAGCGGTTGTAGAGGTGCCCGAGCACCGCGCCGACAATCACGAACGCGGTCACGTCCATCGGCAGATACATCCCCATCCCCACCGCGAGCGGCGGGAGCGAGCCCTTGCCGGTCTTGCGCAGTACTTCGTCGATCAACACCGCACCCACACCAACCGCGGCGCCCAGCCCGATCAGGTTCCATTGCAAGGTCCCGCCGAGTACGCCCTGCGCGATCGCTGAAATAAGCGCGGCTTGCGGTGCGGCGAGCGCATTGGGTCCGGCACCCGGCGCGCCGACGAAGCCAAAGGTCGAGTTGAGCAGGTCGAGCAGCGGGGGAATGACGATCCCGCCGAAGATCACCCCGAAGATCAGCGCGACCTGCTGCTTCCACGGCGTCGCACCGACCAGCTGACCGGTCTTGAGGTCCTGCAAATTGTCGTTGGAAATCGTCGCCACACCGAACACGATTGCGGTAACGAACAGCGCAAAGGCGACCAGCGCCTTGGTTTCATCGGCAGTGTGATTGCGCCCGAGGACCATGACCAGCAGCAGCGAAATGCCCAGCACCGACAGGATGCCAACCCCCGAAATCGGGCTGTTCGAGGCTCCGATCAGCCCGGCCATGTAGCCGGTAACCGAGGCGATCATGATCCCGGCGACAAGTACATAGAGCACGCTGACCATCACCGTTAGCCCCATCGATTGCGCGATCGGGCCATTGCCGGCAAACCACCACAGCAGCGCCGCAATCGGCACCATCAGCGCGAGGATCGTGCCGAATACGATCCCCACCGGTAGGTCCCGCTCGGTCAGCGCGAGGCTGTCCATGCCCTGCCCCGACGCGTTGCGCGCGCGGTTGGCCGAGAGCGCAGCCGCAATCCCGCGGACGATCGGGCCGATCACCTTGAGCAGCGTCCAGATCGCCGCGACACCGATCGTGCCGGCACCGATGAAGCGCACCTTCTGGCGGAATACCGTACTGACGAAGTCGGCGAGCTCGGTTCCTGATGGCGGCCCGCCAGCGGTGAGTTGCGGCAACAGGATGAAGAAACTGATCACAATCCCGGTGAGCATCGCCAAGCCGACCGCGAGCCCGACCAGATGGCCGACCCCGATCAAGGCCATCGACAGCCCGGTCGAAACCGAGGTCGCGCCGCTGCCGAACTTAAAGGTCTTCCCCGCACCTTCGGCGACTAGCTTCATCTTGGCGAGCAGCGGATAGACCACCGAAATGATCGTCCCCAGCACCACTGCTGCCAGCCCGCGCTTGTTCTCCTCAGCGCCGCCGACCCCGGCCCCGACCTTGAGTACTTCGGCCGCAGCAACGCCTTCGGGATAAGGCAGGTCCGACCCGGTCACCAATGCACGGCGCAGCGGGACCGAGTACATTACCCCCAGAATTCCGCCGATCACGATCACCAGCAGCGACTGGAGGTAAGGGAAATTGAGCCACCACCCAATCATGATCAGCCCGGGCAGCACGAACACGATCGCCGACAGCGTCCCCGCCGCCGAAGCAATCGTCTGGACGATGTTGTTTTCCTGGATCGTCGCGTCCTTGAACGCTTTCAGCACCGCCATCGAGATCACTGCTGCGGGGATCGAGGTCGCGAACGTCAAACCGATCTTGAGCCCGAGGTAGACGTTGGCAGCGGTGAACACGATGGTCAGCAGCGCGCCGAGCACGACCCCGCGCAGGGTGAGTTCCTTCGGGTTGGTCGGTGTGGTCATAGCTTGTTCTCGTTCACCTTTGTTTGCCCGCAGCTGAATAACTGGACACACTGGACACAGTCCTAAAGCAACAAATCCTCCCGCCCCGGCAAGGGCTTCACGAAAGGTTGTGGCAGATTTGGTGAGAGTAGGGAACTGCCGGGACTTAGTGGCGCATCAGCAGCGGGTACGGGTTGATCGGCATGCTTGGCTCGTACCACTTGGCATCGACGGTGGTGATCTGGATGGCGAAATGCAGGTGCGGCGCGGCGGGATTGGCGTTGCCGGTAAAGCCGACGGCACCGATCACCTCGCCTTGGGTTACCTGCTGCCCCTCGTGCAATCCGTCGGCGTAATGATCGAGGTGCGCGTAATAGTGAATGAAACGGCGGTCGTCACAGCGGATGTAGATCGTGGTGCCGCCGCCGTTGGAGGTGAACAGCTTTTCCACTGTCCCGCTTGCTGCCGCCAGCACCGGCGTGCCAAGCGGCGCGGGAATGTCGATCGCATCGTGCACCCGCGCTCCGTTTTCGCGTGCCTGGGTGAAGGTATCGCCCAACTGGCTGCGCTGCACGCCTTGCACTGGGATGATCAGCGCAGGGATGTCGGCGTCTGCAATTTGGAACTGCGGGGCCTGACGGGGTGCAACTCGGGTTTGGCCCGGCGGTGCAACCACCGGGCTTGCCAACGATATCCCGGGCGGTTGCGCTTCGCCCTTTGTCCACCAGTAGGTCAATCCACCAACCCAAAGCAGCGAAGTCGCGAGGAAAGTCCCGGCAATCGTGCGCAAGCGTGTGCGCGTGTCCACTGCGGTCAGGCCTCGAAGTGAACTTTGGTCTTGACCGAGACCATCTGCGCCAGCCGTGCCACATCCCAGTTGGTCAGGCGCACGCAACCGTGGCTTTCGGCTCGGCCGATCGTTTCGGGCTTGGGCGTGCCGTGGATCCCGTAATGCGGCTTGGTCAGGTCGATCCACACTACGCCGACCGGACCGTTCGGCCCCGGGGGCAGCATCGCCTTGTCGCTGCCCGGCTTGGCATCCCAGAAAAGCGCTGGGTTGTAGGCAAATTTGGGGTTGCGATCGATCCCGTTGATCCCCCAGTCGCCCAGCGGCAGCGGATCGTGAGTCGAACCCATCGTTGCGGTGTAAACTGCGATCAGTTTGTCGCCCTCGTCGTAAGCCTTGAGCGTGCCCTTCGACTTGCTGACCACGATCCGCGCCGCCTTGGGCTGCTCGCTCCCGACACCGAGCGAGGCGAGCGTCGTCAACCACGCCGGATCACTCACCGAGCCCGATGCGATCGCGTCACCGCCGACATTGGGGATGCGAATTTGCTGACCGGCGTGGAAGGTCGAAACGGGGGCGGCCATCGGATCGAGGGGTGCGGTCGGGCTCGGTGCCGGGCTCGCGCTGGACACGCTGGGCGAACCTGCGGGGACCCCGCCGGGATTGAGCAGTTTGAGCGTCGCAACCGTAGTGTGGAACCGCTCAGCCAGCTTCTCGTCGAGCGTTTCGTAGCCGAGCCCCGGCAGCTTGGCCTGTTCCTGCGGATCCTTTGGAATCTTCGTGAACGGGCCGGCGGCAAAGTCATCCGGGATCGTCACCACGCGGGTCGCGGGAATCGCCTGGTACTGGGCCAGCGCCGCCGTCGTCGCCGCGTCCATCTTGCCGGTCACGGCAAGCTCGTTGGCCTCCTGGAATCCCGAAACCGCATTGCGGGTCGAAAGGCCGGGCTTGCCGTCGACCACCCCAGGCGTGAACCCGAGCCGGTCGAGCACGACCTGCGCCTGCATCACCGGGCGTGCTTCGCTATCAGGCAGCTCCTGCTGGTTGGCCTGATTGTCGTGCGCGGCGAGCGGATCGGGTGCCGCAACGGACAAGGCTGCCGGGGCCTGCGTCGCAGTGTTATCTGGCGCTTTGTCGCTCACTTTGCACGCGGCAAGGGCAAACAGGATTGGCAGGGCAAGGGTAATCGGACGCATTTTCGGCTCCCACGAACAAGCGCGGGTCCGCTCGCTCCTCGTCAGCCAAACGCGTCAGGCGGGATTAGGCTCCCGCAGCAGCAATCGCTGCGGCAAAGTCGCGCACCGCCTGGGCCTCGTCGCCGTTCCATACTGCAGCGGAAACCGCGAGGAAATCGGCCCCGGCCTTAACCAACGGCGTACAGTTATCGGGCGTAATCCCGCCGATCGCCACGCAAGGAATTTCCATGATCTGCTGCCACCATTCGAGCAGCTCAAGCTCGGCCTGGTGCTCGGTGGTCTTGGTGGTGCTCGGGAAGAATGCCCCGAAGGCGACGTAGTCCGCGCCTGCTTCGCCTGCGTCGATGCCGAGGTGACGGCTGGCGTGGCAGGTCACCCCGATCTGCGCCTCGCGGCCCAGTTCTGCCCGCGCATCGCCGACCGAGCCGTCGGACTGGCCGAGGTGGACCCCGTCTGCGCCAAGCCGTTTGGCTAGCCCGATAAAATCGTTGACGATAAAGGTCACATCACGCGCCGCGCAGATCTCTTGCAGCGGGGCCGCGAGCCGCGCGGCGGCGTGCTCATCGATGTCTTTCACTCGAAACTGGAACGCGGCCACCGGCGCGGCATCGAGCGCGCGCGTCAGTCGTTCAGGAAATGCACCCGACACATCGAGCGGCGAAATCAGGTACAATTGGCAATCGGGCATCGCTGCCCTCTATCGCGCGATTGACCGCGCGCCAAGCGTTCGGAACCCGTTCAGGTTTGGCGCGTTATTTGTGAACGATGATCAAGCAAACCCTCCCGCTCGCCCTGACCGCCGTGCTGCTTGCCGGCTGCGTTACTGTCCCCGCCAACGAGGACGGCTCGGTCACCGCCCGGCTGGGCCAGACGGTCAACGTCGGCGGCCCGCGCGTCACCCCGCTGCAAGTGCTCGAAGACAGCCGCTGCCCGATGGAAGCGCGCTGCATCTGGGCTGGCCGGGTCCGGTTGAGCGTGCGGGTTACAACAGGTGTGGGAAGCGACGTGCGCGAGATTGCCAGCGACAAGCCGCTGCAGGTTGCTGACGGCCAGCTCGAACTGGTCAACGTGATGCCGCCGCGCAGTGTGCGCGGCCCGATCAAGCCGGGCGACTATCGTTTCTCGTTCAGGTTCGGCGGCGGGCTTTAAGCAGTCTTGACGGTGGACCCGGTGTAAATCGCATCAATGGCGCTGCCCAAGGCCGCATCGAATTCCGCATCGCTCATCTGCACACGCAGGT
>JARXKR010000109.1:5524-7588 GCA_030271565.1 Pseudomonadota bacterium | reverse complement strand
CGCCGCACCACGCCCTTGCGGACCACGGTGATGCTGTCGATGTTGGGCGAGTAGATCGGGAACACACGTTCCACCCCTTCGCCAAAGCTCATCTTGCGCACGGTGAAGTTCGAGCTGATGCCCTTGTTCGAACGCGCGATGCACACGCCTTCGTAATTCTGGACGCGGCTGCGTTCGCCTTCGATCACCTTCACGCCGACGCGGACGGTGTCACCGGGACGGAATTCCGGAATTTCTTTCGCGGCCTTGGCAATTTCCTCGGCTTCGATCTGCTGGATCAGGTTCATCAACCCGGTTCCTTCTGTTCATGCCGCGCGCCAGAGGCAGACTGGACCCGAGCGCCCTGATGACGCTCCCAAAGGTCCGGCCTGCGTAACCGTGTGTCGATCTCGGACTGTGCTTTACGCCAGCCTGCGATCTTCGCATGATCCCCCGATCGCAGCACTTCGGGGATCGTGCGCCCTTCCCATTCCACCGGGCGGGTATAGTGCGGATATTCAAGCAATCCTTGTTCGAAGGATTCCTCGGTACCACTGGAAGCCGCGCCCATTACGCCGGGAAGCAGCCGAATGCAAGCATCAAGCAGCATGATCGCGGCGGGTTCTCCGCCCGACAGGACGATGTCGCCGATGGAGACTTCCTCAACCCCGCGAGCGGCGAAAATCCGTTCGTCGAAACCCTCGAACCGGCCGCATAGAATGATGACGCCGGGGCCCGACGCGAGTTCGCGAACGCGGGCTTGGGTGAGCGGCTTACCGCGCGGGGTCATGGCGATGATTGGGCTTACGGGATTATGGGTGCGAGCATGGTCGATCGACGCACCCAACACATCGGCCCGTAGTACCATCCCCGCGCCGCCACCCGCCGGAGTGTCATCGACCGTACGGTGCTTATCAATCGCAAAATCGCGGATCTGCACCACTTCTAGCGACCACTTCCCGTCATCCCGCGCCCGCCCGGCGAGCGACACGCCCAGCGGCCCGGGAAACATCTCGGGATAAAGCGTGAGCATGGTGGCGGCGAAGGTCATTTTTTGGAAGCGAAATAGAGTGAGCCAGCGGTCACGCCGCCAGCGAACGCAGCAAGCGGTCCAACCCATGCCACAGTCATAAGACCGGAGAAATGAAAGCCCACCATCCCGCCCAAATAAGCGATGGGGATAATCAAACTGCCTGCAATAACAGCCAAAATGCGATTCGACCCTATCGCGACCAGCATTCTCGAAAAGAGGACGCCAGGAATGCCGGATATGAAAAATGTAATGATGATGGCGATTGCGTAAGAACTCATCACACCGTCCAATTCTCAACCACCAACCCCGGCACATCGGCGAAGTCGGCCTCGTTGTTGGTCACCACCACCGCCCCAATGCTCAGCGCATGAGCAGCGAGCAGCCTGTCAAAGCGTGCACGCTTGAAGGGAAGTTTGGCGTAGGCATCCGCGGCTTTGTCATCGAAGGCTTGCACCGGAACCACCTCGATCAGTGCAGCGAGCGCTTCGGGCGTGGGCGGTTTGCCTTGCTCCATCCCAAGCACGATCTCGGCGTAGCTAATCGCCGACAAGCCAACTTCGCCGGGCGCGCAGTCGGACAACCGTTCACGCAACAGCGGCATTTGCCCGGTTGTCGCGTAGATCGCGCAATCAGCGTCGAGCAGGACCTGGATCAAAGTTTGTGCCGCAGTGAACTGGGCCGCGGATCAAAATCCTCGCGCGGTTCTGGCACATGGACCATCCCTTTGGCCTTGCCCCAGAACCTGTCGACATCGAGCTTCTTCATGGGGGCATCGGCCGGTTCAACGCGGAACCCGGCGCGCTCTTCGCGCAGGACCATGGTCGAGCCTTCGATCATGCCCAGTTCCTTGGGCAGACGCAGCGCGAGCGAGTTGCCCGACTTGAACACTTTGGCGCGATATTCCTTGCTCATGGTCTGCTCCGTATATACGCTGTGTATATACATTAACGGGCTTTTCGTCAAATGAAGCGCTTGATCCCCCTTATCTTGCTCCTCGCCGCACCCGCCTCAGCCGAACTCATCGGCGGTTGCCAGTTCGACCGCGACACGCT
>JARXKR010000109.1:3525-5424 GCA_030271565.1 Pseudomonadota bacterium | reverse complement strand
CATATCTTCCTCAACCGGCAGGGGCAGATCTGGGGCGCGCACGATTTCAGCATACCGTGGCGCGCGACCAAGCTGGAGAGCCGCGTGGTCGGCCCCGCCGCTCGCGGGCGCTTCGTGCATATTGAGACGGTCCAGCCGCGCCGGTTCCTGCACGGTGCGACCAATCGCGGGCAGACCTATGGGCCCAAGCCCGGCTTCACCCCGGCGCAATACAAGATGCTCGCGGCGCTATACGTCTACGCCAGCGCGCGTGCCGGGCATTGGCTGATCCCGGCGTTTCATTCAACCGTCGATGACGGAATTCCCGACGCGCACGACGATCCGCAAAATTTCGATTTGAAGAAGTTCGCGCATGAACTCGAAAAGCTGCTGTAAGCTTAATCGAGGACGAACGCCGCCGTAATCACCAGCTTGTCGCCCCATTCGGGCACGGCCTCGGCGCGCATCGGGACCATGAAGCGCTTCTTGTCGGGGCGTTCGATCTCGATCACGTCGCCCGCGCCGAAGTTCTCGACGTTGACGCAATGGCCCAGCTCCACGCCGTCAGTCGACACTGCGGGCAGCCCAAGCAGGTCGGCGTAGTAGTATTCGCCCTCGCCGAGCGCTGGCAGAGAATCGCGCGGCACGGTCAGCGCGGTGCCGCGCAGGGCCTCGGCGCCGTTGCGATCCGCCACCCCGGCAAACCGGGCGACCGCACCGCCCTTGCCATCATCGCGCAACTTCTCGACCACCAGCTTGCCGTCGTTGAAGGCGCGGAAGGGTTTGAGCCCCGCCACGCCTTCACCGAACAGCTTCAACCGGACCTCGCCCGCTATGCCGTGCGCGCCGATAATGGCGGCCAGCGTAACGGGGCGATCAACAGTCAAGGTCAACCCTCAGCCGGGTCCTGCGCGCTATCGCCCGCTACGCCTTCGACGCTGTCACCGGCGTCGGCATCGGGGGTAGCCGATGTTCCTTCGACCGATTCGTTGACAACCGGTGCTTCGACCGGATCAGCCGCAGGCGCTTCGGCGGGCACTTCAGCTGGCACTTCGGTTGGCTCTTCGACTGCGGGGGCTTCGGCGGGCTCTTCCATCGGAGCTTCAACCGGAGCGTCTTCAGCGGGCGCTTCAGCAGGCTTTTCGGCCGGCACTTCCGGGGTTGCAGGAGCTTCGGGTTCTTCGGCCGAAGCTTCGGCGGCAGCGGCCTCCGCAGGGGCTTCTTCGGCCGGCGCTTCTACGGGTTCCTCAGCCGGAACTTCTGCAGGTGCGTTGGCAGCAGCTTCGGCTGCTTCGGCAGCTGCGACCTTGGCAGCTTCGGCGGCTTCAGCAGCGGCAACGGCCTTGCCGGCCTTGTCTTCGACGCGATCCTTGGCCTTCTTGCCCGGCTCTGCCTTGTTCGGGTTGTTGGTCGCGGCGCGTTCCTTGATTCCGGCTTTGTCGAGCATGCGCGCGACGCGGTCGGTCGGCTGCGCGCCGACGCCGAGCCAGTACTTGATGCGGTCTTCGATCAGGCGAACGCGGTTTTCATCGTCCTTGGCGAGCAGTGGGTTGTAGGTCCCAACCTGCTCGAGATACTTGCCGTCACGGGGTGAGCGGCTGTTCGAGACGACCACCTTGTAATACGGACGCTTCTTGGAACCGCCACGCGAAAGTCGAAGAGCTACAGACATTTGGATTACCTTTCAAAGAATTCAGCTAAAGTTTGAATTGGTTATTTCTTGAGTAAATCGTTGATATTGGATGGCAGTGCGCCGCCGCCCATTCCGCCGCCGAGCCCGGGCAAGCCGCCACCGCCAGCACCGCCCATTCCACCTCCGCCGAACATTCCGGCGAGGCCCTTGAGCCCGCCCATCTTCTTGAGCCGCTTCATCGCGGTGGCCATTTCCTGGTGCATCTTGAGCAGCTTGTTGACGTCCTG
>JARXKR010000109.1:2351-3425 GCA_030271565.1 Pseudomonadota bacterium | reverse complement strand
TCATGTCGAACTGCCCCTTGGCCATCCGCGCCGCCATGCGCTCGGCCTCGTCCTCGTCGATCGCTTGCGCGGCTTTCTCGACGATCGAGACGATGTCGCCCATGCCGAGAATGCGGCCTGCGACCCGGCCCGGATTGAACGCTTCGATCGCGTCGAGCTTCTCGCCCGTCCCGGCGAATTTGATCGGCTTGCCGGTAACCGCGCGCATCGACAGCGCCGCGCCGCCGCGCGCATCGCCGTCCATCCGGGTCAGCACGACGCCGGTCAGCGGGACCTGCGCGGTGAACGACTGCGCGACGTTGACCGCGTCCTGCCCGGTCAATGCATCGACCACCAGCAGCACTTCGCGCGGGGTTGAAATCCCGGCAACCGCCTGCATCTCGTCCATCAGCTGCTGATCGACGTGCAAACGCCCAGCGGTATCGAGCAGCAGCACATCGACCGCCTGCAATTTGGCCGACTGGAGCGCGCGGGTGGCAATTTCGGTCGGCTGCTGGCCCACGATGATCGGCAGGGTCGCGACATCGACCTGCTCGCCCAGCACCTTCAATTGTTCCTGCGCGGCCGGACGATTGACGTCGAGCGACGCCATCAGCACCTTCTTGCCCTGCTTTTCCTTGAGCAGCTTGGCGAGCTTGGCGGTGGTGGTGGTCTTGCCCGAGCCTTGCAGCCCGACCATCATGATCACCACCGGCGGTGCGGCATTGAGATCGAGTTCGGCAGTCTCTTCGCCGCCGAGCATCTCGACAATCGCGTCGTTGACGATCTTGACGACCTGCTGCCCCGGCGTGATCGAGCGCAGCACCGACTGGCCGATCGCCTGTTCGGTCACTGCATCGATAAACCGGCGCACCACCGGCAAGGCGACGTCGGCTTCGAGCAGCGCGATCCGTACTTCGCGCATGGCGTCGCGAACGTCCTGCTCCTTGAGCGCACCGCGCCCCTTGAGCCGGTCAAAGACTGTGCCGAGCCGATCGGACAGCGTATCGAACATCGCGCGCTTTACTCCGCTCACGCCGACCCGAATTGGCCAAACGCGAAAAACGCCGGCGGACGAAACCTCGTCAGCCAGCG
>JARXKR010000109.1:0-2251 GCA_030271565.1 Pseudomonadota bacterium | reverse complement strand
TGGTGGAGCCTAGCGGGATCGAACCGCTGACCTCCTGCATGCCATGCAGGCGCTCTCCCAGCTGAGCTAAGGCCCCGTACCATTCGTATCAGCGGACCTTGGGAAGCCCGCCGGTTCCCGCGCCAAGCGCGAGAGGCCGCCACTTAGTTGCGCCCCCCCACCTTGGCAAGCCCATAATTGGGCCGGGTTAATCAGGTTTCAGCAGCGTCCGCGTCGCCGTCGATGCCGACGCCGAGATCATCGTCGCCGCCAAGATCGACGTCGTTGTCGGGCGAATCCTCGTCGTCATCGACGCCTTCGAGGTCCTGCTCGGCCAGATCGGTGTCAGCCACCTCGGCGACCTTCGCCTTGATCTCTTCATAAGGGATCGGCTGCTTCGACTTGAGCACCGGATCGGCTTGCCACAGATAGCCGCATTCGATGCAGGTGATCGGGTCATCCTTGCCCAGATCGTAAAAGCGGGTGCCGCATTTCGGGCAGCCATGTTTGGCACCCCATTCAGCCTTGACCATAAAATTCCTCACATGCGCCGCGCTGCTACTCAAGGCGGCGAAAAAGCTAAATACGGATTGGGAGGCAGATGCGCCAGTCCCAGCGCGGGGCGCGCCTTGCCATAGCCCGCGCCCGCTGTCAAAGCGCGCGCGTGAACAATAGTGCTGACCTCCCTCGCCCGCGCCGGTTCCTGCCGAGCGGACCCTTGCGCGGCACGATCCGGGTGCCGGGCGACAAGTCGATCAGCCACCGCTCGATCATGCTTGGCGCGCTGGCGGTGGGCGAGACACGAGTGTCGGGTCTGCTGGAAGGCGAGGACGTGCTTGCCACCGCCGCCGCGATGCGCGCGATGGGTGCCTCGGTCGAGCGGCTGGGTGCGGGCGAATGGTCGGTCCATGGGGTGGGCGTCGGCGCGCTGCTCCAACCGCAGGCCCCGCTCGAGATGGGCAATTCGGGCACCTCGACCCGGCTGCTGATGGGGCTGATTGCGAGCCACGCGATCACCGCGCGGTTCATCGGCGATGCCAGCCTGTCAGGCCGCCCGATGGGCCGGGTGATCGAACCGCTGAGCCAGATGGGCGCGGCGTTCGAAGCGAGCGCGGGCGAGCGTTTGCCGCTGACTTTGCGCGGGGCATGGCCGGCTGTGCCGATCACTTACCGCCTGCCGGTTGCAAGCGCACAGGTGAAGAGCGCGGTTCTGCTTGCGGGCCTCAACACCGCGGGGATCACGACGGTGATCGAGCCGGTCCCTACCCGTGATCATTCCGAACGCATGTTGCGCGGGTTCGGCGCGAACCTGTCGGTGGAGATCGTAAACGGCGAACGTGTCATCCGGATCGTCGGTGAGGCCGAACTCAAGCCGCAGACGATCGAAGTCCCGGGCGATCCCTCGTCGGCTGCATTCTTCATTGTCGCCGCATTGGTGGTGCCGGGCAGCGAGCTGTTGATCCAGAACGTCGGGCTCAACCCGACCCGCGCCGGGATCGTCACCGTGCTGCGTCAGATGGGCGGTTCGATCGAGGAACTAAACCGCCGCGAAGTGGGCGGTGAGCCGGTGGCCGACCTGCTGGTCAAACATTCGGCGCTGACCGGGATCGAGGTCGATCCGGCGCTCGCCCCCAGCATGATCGACGAATTTCCGGTGCTGTTTGTCGCCGCCGCACTGGCGCAGGGCACCACGATCTCGTCCAGCCTCGACGAATTGCGGGTCAAGGAAAGCGACCGCCTGTCCGCGATGGCCGCCGCGCTAAGCGGCGCTGGCGCGCGGGTGACTGAGCAGACCGACGGCCTGACCATCGAGGGCACCGGCGGCGAGCAACTGCGCGGCAGCGCCAACTCACGCACCAAAACCCACCTCGATCACCGCATCGCGATGAGCATGGCAGTGGCCGGCCTCGCCAGCCGCGACGGCGTGGAAGTGGATGACACCCGCCCGATCGCGACGAGTTTTCCGATGTTTGAAGCATTGCTTGAAGGGCTGTCAGGATGACGCTCGATTGGGCCAACCTCGTCGGGCTGCTCGGCAGTGTGCTGTTCATCGCCGCATTCGCTTACGCCAACGCCGCTGAGCAATTTGACAAGCTCCTGTTCAACGCCGCCAACCTGCTCGGTGCCGTGCTACTGCTGACTTCGCTCTGGGTGCATTTCAACCTCCCAGCCTTCGTGCTCGAAGTCGCTTGGGCGGCGATCGCACTAATCGGCCTGGTGCAAGCGACCATCGCGCGCCGAAAGCTCAACCAACCATGATCATCGCGGTCGA
>JARXKR010000108.1 GCA_030271565.1 Pseudomonadota bacterium | reverse complement strand
GCGCGCGGGCTCTCGCGGGTCTCAAGCCCGGTGAAGACGTTCTTGAACGGCACCATCCCGGCGTTGACGAACATCAGCGTCGGATCGTTGTACGGGACCAGCGGCGCAGACGGCACCACTTCGTGCCCGTGGCTGCCGAAGTAATCGAGGAAGGACCGGCGAATGTCGTTCGTGGAAGTCATAATCTGGCCGATTAGGGCCTGTTGCGGCTGCGAACAAGCGCGATTGTGGCGCGGCTCACCGACGCTTCAGTCTTTGGCCGGAACCTTGACCTTGAGCGCTTTGGGCAGCGAGCGAAACGCCAGCGGCAGCTCCATCCGGGTTACTTCGCCATCATGCGCCACATCGATTGGCCCGCTGCCGAGCAAGGTAAACGCCGCGCAATCGTCGATCGGGGCGAAATCGCGCGCCGGATCGGCTCGGCCGACCAACGCACGCAAAGCAAAGCCGATCAGCGCTGCGGCGCTCTTGTGGCGCACCGCGTAGAGCCCCAATTGCCCGGTATCGAGCGCCTCGCGCTTGCCCAGCCGCCGCCCAGTGATGTTGTAGGGATTGTTGCCAACGAACAGCAGCGGCGTCTCGAGGCAGTGCCGCTTGCCGCCGATCTCAAGCTCGAGCCGCCGCACCTTGAACCCGCGCAGCACCGTCCACGCCGCCGGGATCGTCGCCAGCCACTTGGGCAGGCCCTGCGCATCGCGCACGCGCACCAGCCTGGTGTAGAGCCCGACCGAGGCGTTGTTGACGAACACCTGCTCGCCGACCTGCGCCAGATCGATTTCCCGCACCGCGCCGCCCGCCGCAATGCCGGCGGCTTCGGTCAGATCGGCCGGAATTCCCAAATCGACTGACAAGTGGTTGAGTGTGCCGAGCGGCAGCACCGCCATGACTTGCCCGCTGTTGCTCAACAAAGCAGCAGCACTGCCTTGCGTCCCGTCGCCGCCGCCGATCGCGACGACTTCAGCCGATCCTGCATCGGTGATTGCCTGCGCGATCGCCTTGCCCTCGACCAGTTGCGGTTTGACGCTAACCCCGTACGCCGCGAAGGCCTCGACCAGCCGTCCTTCGAGAGTGTCGCCCTCACGCGATGCCTTTCCGCCCGAGGCGTTGACCACCACGGCAATCCGCTGGGTCGTGGTCAAGGTCAGTTCCGCGCCGAGACGATCCAGGCGGCCGCTGGAAAAGCGACCAGATTGCCGCTGCGATGTTCGCTTGCCCAATCCCTCACCCAGCCCTCGGCGAGCTTGCGCTCTTCGCCCTTGAGCGCCTGGAGCGCCGGGGCGGCCGGGCCGATCCGCCGGAACAGTTCCATGGCATCTTCGACCGGATCGTCGCCGGCCCCGGCAACATAGGCGAAATCGACCGGCTCAAGCGCGATGTCCTGCCACCCCGCATTATCGAGAATGCCGTGCACATAAGCTTCGTCGGCAAAAGCGAACGGCCCGGGCGCGGTGCCCTGGCCGAACTCGGGCACCTTAAGCAGGCTGGCGAGATCCGATGCCCACGGGTTCAGCTTGGCGCTGCGGAAGCACGAGAAGACCATCCGCGCACCCGGTGCGGCAAGCGCGCGCAGGTTGGCGAAAGCGGTAACCGGAACGTCGAAGAACATCACCCCATGGCGTGAAACCAGCAGGTCGGGCGCGAAATCGGTGGGCTGCCAGTGCGCCGCGTCGGCTTCGACGAAATCGACATTGGTGAGTGTCTCGCCGCGCTCGCGCGCAGCAGCGACCAGTTCGGGCGAAATATCGACCCCGACCACCTTGGCCTGAGGGTTGCCGCGCGCGAGCGCCAACGAAAGCTCCCCCGCGCCGCAGCCCACGTCGAGCATGCCCTGCTCGCCCAGGCCGCCGATCCGGGCGAGCAGCCGTTCGGTCAGCCCAGAGAAGGCGCGGTCGGTCAGCCGGTAGTTCGCGGCCCAGTTGCGCCCAACCGCGTCGCGCCATTCGGTTCCTGTGGTCATTGCGCAAGGCTATGCGCTGCCCCGCAGCGGCACAAGCTCCATTTCCGGACAAAATCTGCTTGCGACTCACATCTAACAGGCAGACCATCCGCTCCATATCTTGCGCGACCGAGTGCAAGCAAAGCGCCCGGCGCGCCTTTTCAACCGAGGAGGCGAACGGTGGCAAACACTCAAAATGGTTCAGCGCGCGGCAGTGCCGCTACCCGTGCGGTCGCCTTGGTGGGGCCGGCCGGCACGGGCAAGACCAGCCTCGCCGAAGCCTTGCTTTACGCCAGCGGAGCGATCAACCGACAAGGCAGCGTCGAAGCGGGCAACACAGTGGGCGATGCCAGCGCCGAGGCCCGCGCGCGGGGCAGCTCGACCGAACTCAACCTCTCCCATTTCGACTACCTCGGTGACCGGTTCGCGCTGATCGACGTGCCCGGCGGCGCAGGTTTTGCTGCCGACGGGCTCGCCGCGCTGCAATCGGCCGATCTGGCGCTGGTAGTGATCGACCCTGCGCCAGAGCGCGCGGGCCTCGCCGAACCGGTGCTGCGCCAGCTCGACGAGCTGGGCGTGCCGCATGCGATTTTCGTCAACAAGATCGAGCAGGCCCGCGCGGGAGCGATCCGCGATCTGATCGCGCAGCTGCAACCGATGAGCCGTGAACCGCTGGCACTGCGCCAGATTCCCATTCGTGACGGCGAGCGGATCACCGGCTACGTCGATCTCGCGCTCGAACGGGCCTATCGCTACCGCCCCGGCAAGGAGAGCGCGCGGGTCGAGATTCCCGGCGAAGTGCTCGAACGCGAGCGCGAGGAGCGCACCCACCTGCTCGAAACGCTGGCCGATTTCGACGATGCGCTGCTCGAAGCATTGCTGATGGATGAGGCGCCCGACCAGACCATGGTCATGGCCGACCTCGCTGCCGATACCGGCGGCAACAAGGTGGTTCCGGTGGTGCTGGGTTCGGCGCTGACGGACGGCGGGGTGCACCGCCTGCTCAAGCTGCTGCGCCACGAAGCGCCCGCCCCGGGTGCCGCGGCAGCACGGATGGGGATCGAGAGCGGCGGCGCGCTGCACGTATTCAAGGTCGCCAACGGCGGCGCGATGGGCCGGCTGGCGCTGGGCCGCGTGCTCGGCGACGGGCTTGGCGAGGGCGATGAGCTGGTCGGCAGGGATGGCAGCGAACGCACTGGTTCGCTGTTCTTCGTCCAGGGCGATAAGACCGCCAAGCAAGGCGCGGCGCAGCCGGGCGATGTGGTCGCGGTGGCCAAGGTCGAGAGTGCCCGCCCCGGGATGGTGCTGGGCCGCAAGGGCGCGAGTGTGGCCGAGGCCGGGCTGGTCGCCTATCCCCCGCGCAACGCCGCGCTGGCGATCACCACGCGCGACCGCAAGGACGATGTCAAGCTGTCCGCCGCGCTGCACCGGCTGTGCGAGGAAGACCCGGCGCTCGAATGGTCGCAGAACGATGCCAGCCACGAGACAATCCTGCGCGGGATCAACGACGATCACCTGGGTGTTGTGCTGGGCCGGCTGCAGCGGCGCTACGGCGTCGCGGTCGAAACCCGGCCGCCGAGCATCGCTTACCGCGAATCGATCCGCAAAGGCGCCAGCCAGCGTGGACGGCACAAGAAGCAATCGGGCGGGCACGGCCAGTACGGCGACTGTGTGATCGAGCTAAAGCCATTGGCGCGCGGCGAGGGCTTCCGGTTCGACGACAAGATCACCGGCGGGGCGATCCCCAAGCAATACATCCCCGCGGTCGAAGCCGGGGTGCGCGATGCGATGCAGCGCGGTCCGCTGGGATTCCCGGTCGAAGACGTCGCGGTAACGCTGACCGACGGCTCGTTCCACGCGGTTGACAGCTCCGAACTCGCGTTCCGCATCGCCGGGCGGATGGCAATGAGCGAGGCATTGGCGAAGGCCGCGCCTTACCTGCTTGAGCCGATCTGCAAGGTCGCGGTCGACACCCCTGCCGGAACCGGATCGAAAGCCGGATCGGTGCTGTCGGCCCGGCGCGGGCAGATCCTCGGGCTGTCACCGCATCCCGACTGGGCGCGGTGGGAGCGGGTCGAGGCGTTGCTGCCCGAAAGCGCGCTCCACGGGCTTGACGCCGAATTGCGCTCGCTCAGCCAGGGTCTGGCAACGTTCAACGCAGCGTTCGATCACTTGGCCGAACTCGGCGGCAATCATGCCGAGGAAGTGGTCAAAGCGCGGGCGGCGGCGGTCTAATAGCCGTAGTAGGCACCGCCCTTTTCGCGCGCGACTTTCCATGCCGGACGGGCGTGGATCTTCGCGACGAACGCGGCGAGCTTGGGGTAGGTTTCGCCTTGACCCTGCATCACTGCGATCTCGGCGGGGAAGCTCAGCATCATGTCGGCGCCGGTCAGGTCGTCGCCGACGAAGTACCCGGATGGGCGCAGCTGGCTTTCGAGGTAGCCAAAATGGCTCGCCAATTGCTCGCTGATTCGCGGGGTGAGCGGCGCGGCGGCGTCGCCGAGCCGCGAGGTGTAGAGCTGGAGCAGGATCGGGGTCATCGCCGAACCCTCGGCGAAATGCATCCATTGCAGATGACGCAGCGCCTCGGGCGTGCCGGGCGCGGGCTGGAAGCGGCCCTGGCCATACTTGTCGAGCAGGTACTGGATGATCGCGCCCGATTCCTCGATCACCACGCCGTCATCCTCAAGCAGCGGTGACTTGCCGAGCGGGTGGACCGCCTTGAGCTCAGGCGGGGCAAGATTGGTCACAGCATCGCGCTGGTAGTGCTTGATCGCGTACGGCAGGCCCAGTTCTTCGAGCGCCCAGAGCACGCGCTGCGAGCGGCTGTTGTTGAGATGGTGGACGATCAGCGACATGGGGCAGGCTCCTGCGGGTGGACGGTGTTGCCGGCCAGCCTAGCAGTGCGGCGGAGTAGCGCCAGCCCGCATATGCTCAGGGGATGGTGGCAACGCCGCGGTCCCAATCGGCCTGCGCGGCGAGCGAACAGCGCGCGGCGGCTATGTTGACCCGGACAGTGCCGCCGTCGCGGTTGAGCCGGAACGGGATGTAATACTCGATCAGCCCGCCCTGGCTGTCGGCATAGGCGCTGAAGGCCACCGGCTTCATATCGCCGTTGGTCAGGGTGAAGCGGTAGGTCTCGCCCGGGATCAGGCCGCTCGCGCGCAGCAGCATCGCCTTGCCCGCACCGGCGATCGACAGTTCGCAGCCGCCGGAGCGATCGAGATCGAGCATGCGGGCATCGCCCGGCGCAGCGTAGGCCGGCGCGGCAACTGTGGCCAAGGAAAGACTGGCAATGCGGATTGGGGAAAGGGTCATGGCGCTGCGGTCCTTTGCGGCCGGGATCGCAACGCTACGCCTTTTCGCGAGTGAATCCAAAGCAGTGCCGTAGCGTCTCTGACCCAGCGCGGGACAGGTGCCCCGCCGCAAAGACAAAGCCCCCGCATCGCACTGGCGATGCGGGGGCTTTGCTTATCGTCGGTCGCGCTTAGTTGCCGCCCGCTGCCGGTGCAGGGGCCGGCAGACCGGCCAGGTCGGGGCCGATCGACTTGGCGACATCGACCCGAACCTTGTCGTTGTAGGCCTCAACCGTACCGGCTTCCTTGCCCTTCTTGTCGAGCAGGACTTCGGCGGTGGTCTGGCCGACTGCGGTCAGCCGGACATTGAGCGGATTGGGCGAAAGCTGCTTGTTCGCCCCGCTCGAACTGTCGACCACCGCACCGATGATTCCGCCGGCGATAAGATTGCCGAAAGTCGCCCCGCCGGTCTTGCTGTGGACCAGCACATAGACCGGGCGGTAGCCATCGAGCGACAGGTCGGCGCGGAAATCGTAACGACGCGGCAGTTCGAGTTTGCACGGGGTGGTGCAGGTCGAGCCATTCGACATCTTGACCGTGGCCCCGGCCGGATCCGTGTTCATCACGAACGACTGATTTGGTCCATGCATGACTGTCGCGCAGCCCGAAAGCCCGACCGATGTTGCGGCGATTAGTATTGCGTGATTGATCTTGATCACTGTTGCCCCCTCCGTTTTTGGCCTGACGGGTTTGCGGATGATTCTTTACTGGGTCAAGCGGGGTAATACTTGCTGTTCACAAAGCGTTCTATTTAAACGAAAAGAAACCGGCGCGAAAGCATTGCTGCTGCCGCGCCGGTTCTGTTTTTCGGAGGGCGCCCCCTTCAGGCGTCGGGGGACGAGAGGACGCCCTCCTTTCAACCCCGGCCGTGGCGCACGGGCAGCGCGCCTCGGCCGGAAGCTCTCAGGGATCAGTCGGCCGGGTCTGCGTCCGGACCAGCCATCATCTCCCCGGACAGACCATCGGTGTGGCTGCGGATCGCAGCTTCCAGCCGGTCACAAATCTCGGGATTTTCCTTCAGGTATTGCTTCGAATTCTCACGCCCCTGGCCGATCCGGATCGAATCGTAGCTGAACCACGCACCGGACTTTTCGACAATCCCGGCCTTGACCCCAAGATCGAGGATCTCGCCGATCTTGGAGATGCCCTGGCCGTACATGATATCGAATTCGACCTGCTTGAACGGCGGCGCGACCTTGTTCTTGACGACCTTGACCCGGGTGGTGTTGCCAACGATCTCGTCGCGATCCTTGATCTGGCCGATGCGGCGGATGTCGAGCCGCACACTGGCATAGAACTTGAGCGCGTTGCCGCCGGTGGTGGTTTCGGGGTTGCCGTACATCACCCCGATTTTCATCCGCAGCTGGTTGATGAAGATCACCATGCAGTTCGAACGGCTGATCGAGCCGGTCAGCTTGCGCAAAGACTGCGACATCAGCCGGGCCTGCAGGCCGACATGGGTATCGCCCATCTCGCCCTCGATTTCGGCGCGCGGCACCAGCGCGGCAACCGAATCGATCACCAGCACGTCGATCGCGTTCGAGCGGACCAGCGTATCGACGATTTCGAGCGCCTGCTCACCGGTATCGGGCTGCGAGACGATCAGTTCATCGATATCGACCCCGAGCTTCTTGGCATAGGCCGGATCGAGTGCGTGTTCGGCATCGACGAAGGCGGCAGTGCCGCCGTTCTTCTGCGCCTCGGCGATGACATGCAGCGCCAGCGTGGTCTTGCCCGAGCTTTCGGGCCCGTAGATCTCGATCACCCGCCCGCGCGGCAGCCCGCCGACGCCCAGCGCGATATCGAGCCCAAGCGATCCCGACGAGATCACCTCGATCTCCATCGTCTCCTTCGAGCCGAGCTTCATCGCGCTGCCCTTGCCAAAGGCGCGATCGATCTGTGCCAGCGCCGCTTCGAGCGCCTTCTGCCGGTCCATCGTTTCCTTGCCTTCCTGAATCAGCTTGAGTTGTGCAGCCATGATATGTCCCCTTGCGTAACCAGCCGACCCGGAAGGTCAACAGGCACCCTGTGTATTTGATTTGTTCTCATGGAACAAGGGGGGAACGACATTTTTTTTCATCGGCTTTGGAGCTAATGATCCAGAAAGCGAATTTCTGGGGTTTAGTTGATGAAATGCATGCGTAGGATCGTCAATTGGAGGCGATGCGGCGGTTGGATGCGTAACCTCGATGTGAAGCATGGCAGCTTCCGGCAATGTAGGAAAGCATGGCGGGTGTTCGGTTCAGGGCAATCGGGTGAACGCCCTTCATCGTCATCCCGGCGTAGGCCACCGCGAGCTTTGGTGAGGCTGCGAACGACAGCTATAACCTAGG
>JARXKR010000107.1:1831-7737 GCA_030271565.1 Pseudomonadota bacterium | reverse complement strand
GTTTTGCAAAGTGGCCGCGAACCGGCCGCCGCGCTTGATTTTGAATATCGGGTTTTGATAGGTTTTGCCCGCATAGCTGGTCTCGTACAGCACAAATGGCGACGCTCGTCCGCCGAGGATTGGGAACGTTGCTGCGCGGGTGTTGAGCGTCAGCGGCGTGTCGGTCACGTTCAGGACGCCAAACGGCCCCTCGGAGCCCGGGATAAACAGCGGGTTTGTAAAATTCTCTGCCCGCACCGGATCGTTTGGATAGGGCGCAAACGCCGCAGCGGCGTTGTTGCTATCGCCGCAGCCGGCAAGCGCCAGACCGGTCCCAACTGCGAGCAGAGAAGCGCCACCTTGCAAAAAATAGCGACGATTCATCTGGCGTTACTCCGTTCTGGAATTGCGGCCTGCGATTTCTGTACAGTGCGCCAAGCCGACAGTGAAGACCGATAGCACCTCGTTGGCCATGCACGAGAGGCTCGGAAACTACCTAGTGGGGGTTCCGGTCAAGGGCATCTCTCAAGTCCCACTCCTGCTTAGAACGCCTCGCAAAGGCATCCGGCATGGAACATGTGAGTAGTTTCCGAACCTGCCTGTCAGCGGATCATCGGCGTAGAAAATTCCCAATGATTGAGCCTGGAACGATACGTGTTGCCGTTAACGGCTACGGCGTCATCGGCAAACGCGTGGCTGCCGCTGTTCGGATGCAAGACGATATGGAGCTCGTCGGCGTGGCCGACATCGGTGCGGACTGGCGCCTTCAGGTCGCGACACATTTGGGCATGAAGCTGTTCGGCGCAACTACCGAACATGTGAAACTGATGGAAGGTGCCGGTTTGCCCATAGCCGGTGATCTGGCCGCGCTGATTGGGTTGGCGGATGTCATCGTCGATTGCACTCCGAAGGCTGTGGGAGCAGCCAACGCAGAGATTTACCGGCAAGCGGGCAAGCCATTCATCGTTCAGGGCGGCGAAAAACACACTGTAACCGGCCATTCGTTTGTTGCAGAATCGAGCTATGCGACGGCGCTGCGCTGCGGCTCGACTCGCGTCGTCTCGTGCAACACCACCTCGATCGTCCGCACCCTTACAGCGCTCAAAAATGCCGGGCTGCTCATCAAGGCACGCGGAACATTACTGCGTCGCGCGACCGATCCTTGGGAAAGCGACCATGGCGGCATCATGAACACGCTCGTGCCGGAACCTGAAATTCCAAGCCATCAGGGGCCGGATGCCAACAGCGTCGATCCTGATCTTGATCTGGTGACGATGGCGGTCAAAGTGCCCGAAACCATCGGGCACCTACACTATTGGTCGGTGCAGATGACGCGACCGGCGAGCAAGGAGGCGGTGATCGCGGCGTTTGCCGCCTCGTCGCGGATTGCCCTGATCCGCGCGACTGACGGGCTTGGCGCGCTCAATTCCGTGAAGGAAATGATGAGCGATCTCGGCAGGCCGCACGGGAATCTCTACGAAGTGGCGCTGTGGTCGGATATGCTCCGCGTCGAAGGCGACGAGCTGTTCTATGCCTATATGGTCGACAACCAAGCGATCGTGATCCCCGAAACGATTGATGCCATCCGCGCCCTTGTCGGGGCAGTTGACGATGCCGATGCATCTATCGCGATGACGAACGCCAGTCTCGGGATTGGGGACGTAACCGCCCTCTTGTCCAGCGCGTGAAACCGCGATCAACTCCCGCCCTGCCGACCGGCGATATCATGACCCATCTGCCGATAATGCTTCGGCCCGATCCATCGCGCGTGGTCATTCGCCCGTTCGTGCCCGCCGATGATCCCCCAGCGTTGGTACCAAAACGGGGCCCGCGCGCGCAGCGCATCGCCGACCGGGTGCTTGCGCTCGACGATGCCGGACTGCAGACCGAACTCGATAATGTGACCGCGAACCTGGCCGACCGTCACCGCGATGTCGAACATGTCCTCCAGCGGCGGTTTCACGAAGTCAACGGGCTGTTGATCGATCACTGCTCGATCAAGCGGGCGCAGGCGCTTTTGATCGGGGCCTATTTCAGCGAAGAATATGCATTCGAGGCAGCGGCGCTGTTCAACCCGAGCATCGTAGCCCATCCCGATCAGGCAGGCGTTCCCGCCGGTGCCCTTCGTTTTGTTCTTTCATTGCGCGGAGTCGGCGAAGGACATGTCTCCTCGGTCACTTTCCGTACCGGAATTTGCGGGCCCGACGGCGCGCTGACCGTCGACCCTGCAGGGCCGATGGCAATCGCGCCGCGGATCGAGAATATTCCCGGCGGCGTGCCCGACGATCCGGGGGTCCGGCTGTTCGGTGAGGCAGGCCAAGACCTGTCAGAACTCGTGATTTTCCCGATGACGATCCATCAGCGGCACGGGATCGAGGATATGCGGCTGGTACGGTTCGTCGACGACGACGGGAACGTGAGTTATTTCGGCACCTATACGGCGTTCAGCGGGCAAGCGATCCGGCAGGAACTGCTACGCACGACCGACTTTGTCACCTTCGAGTTGAACGCGCTTCGGGGAGAGGCGGCAAACGGCAAAGGCATGGCGCTGTTCCCGCGCCGCATCGACGGTCGCTACGCCATGCTTGGGCGCCAGGACCACGAGAACATCTGGCTGCTGACGTCCACCGATCCTTACGATTGGCAGAACGGGAGCAAGATCGTCGTCGAACCCCGCTGGCCATGGGAATTTGTCCAGATCGGCAATGGCGGCTCGCCGATCGAAATCGAGGAGGGATGGCTGGTTGTCACCCACGGCGTCGGCGCCGTGCGCAACTATTGCCTTGGCGTCTGCCTGCTCGACCGCAACGATCCCTCCAAATTGCTGGCGCGCATGACCCGCCCGCTGATCCAGCCGAGCGCAGAACAACGCTACGGCTATGTGCCCAATGTCGCCTATACCTGCGGCGCGATGGTCCACGATCGCACGCTCGTGCTCCCTTATGCCGTCGCTGACAGTTTTACGACTTTTGCGACGGTGCCGATTGATCTGCTGCTCGCTGCGATGGAATAGGTAATTTCCGAGGCTACCAGACTCGCTTCGCGGGACGCTAGTATCCCGCCAATCTGGTCTCCGCTGTACCAGCCCGAACGTCCGTGAGTGCAGGAGTTTTGCGATGCCAACCTATCTCTATTTCCTGCTCTGGGGCGCGTTCTTTTTTGTGATGATGCGGTTCGGGTGCGGTGCCCATATCATGGGCCACGGGCACGGCCATCGTCACGGCGAAAACAAGCCGGACGATGCAACATCGAACGGCGCTCTAGACTTTCCTCGCAGCACGGAGGTCAAAAATGAGCACCGACACTGAACCCCTCGCCGGTCGGCGATTCCTGGGAACCCGCACTGCCGGATCGCCCGCACATTTCATCCCCGTAATCGCACTTGGAATGGGGTTGAGCCTGTTTCTGGCGCTTTCGTATATTCTGTGCGTGCTCGCCTATGTCTTCGTGCCCAGCGTGCCGATTGCTCATTCTGCACTCGCGCTGTTTCTGCCTGGCTTCACACTGCTGAGCTGGACCAGCTTCTGTTTGGGGCTGATCGAGAGCTTGGCCTGGGGTTGGTACGTGGCGCTGGTATTCGGCCCAATTTACAATTTCTTCGCTGCGCGCTGAGGCGGTTATCCAAGTATGTCTTTAGGACACGTCAAGTTTGACCCTCGCGTCCTCTTCAGGGTTTTATCGGCTCTGCACGATATCCGGACATGAGCCTTCGTCGATTAGCGCAGACATCGCTTTGCTTGGGCGGTCTGATTTTGATGGGCATGGGTGCCTACTTTGCTTTTCTGCGACCCCCATTGTTGCCGGAGGACGCGCGATATGTCGGCGCTTCCCTGGCTCAAATACAGAACGCGATTCCTGGATTTCTGCCTTGGGTTTCGCGAGTCTTTGGTGTGCTCGGGGGATATATGTTCGCCACCGGCCTATTGACCGCATATCTCGCCGCAACCAGTTTCCGCGAGGCAAAGCCGTTGCCCACCGCTGTCGTGTCAATTTCAGGTGTGGTATCAATCGGCTGGATGGCGGTCACCAATTTCCTGATCGACTCTGATTTCAAATGGCTTTTGCTGGCCTTTGTTTTGCCTTGGTTGGTGGCCGTCGTATCCTCGTTGGCCGCTGACATGCGTGCCTCCAAGGCGCGAGGCTGAGTAGTTTCCGAGGCTACCCTGAGAGCCGCTGTGCTGACTACAATCAGATTCTGATCACGGTTGCGCCGACGCGTCGTCGATCGGTTATCCGCATTCAGCAGGAGACTTGAAATGACACATGAAACCGCGCCTTCGGGGCAAAAAGCAACGTCCGATGGATGCTGCGGCGGTATGGCAAAGGACAAAGCGGCAGCTCCTGCTGTCGTCAAACCTGATGCCAAGCCTGCTGCCGATGCAAGGCACGCTGATCACAAGAAGGCTGGCGGTTCCTGCTGCTAAGCGGACCTCCACGCCAACGCAGATCAGCAGATGAGGAAATTGAACTGAAGCGCCTTCACCGGTGCCGGAGAAGGTAATCATGACCACCAGCACCCTCGAAGTCGGGAATCTGTTTTCGGTGCTTGGCGCGCGCGGAATTGAAAAGCAATTGAAGCGCGTTGTCGGTGTCGGACATGTCACGGTCAATGCCGTGTCCGGCGCAACCACCGTCGCCTATGATCCCAAAAAGACCAGCCTCGCCAAGATCAAGGCGACGATCAAGGAATGCGGCTTCCACTGCTCAGGGGAAGCGCTTCCCAAGCATGTTTGTGCCGACCATCCAGCTGGCAGCAAGGCCGCCCCGAAGGCTGCTGATGCGATTTCCAAACCGTCCAGCGCGAAAGCTCATGCAGGGCATGCCGGGATGGACATGTCGGCTAAGAAGCCTGACGAGGCGAAGCTTGAGCATAAAGATCATGGCGGCCAGAACAACGACGCTATGGCTCAGGAAATGGGCCATGGCGGGGGCCATGACATGCAAAGCATGGTTCGCGACATGCGCAACCGGTTCTGGATCGCGCTCGCCTTCAGCCTGCCAATCTTCGCCCTCTCGCCGATGGGTATGGACTTCATCAAAATCACGCCGCCGTTCGGTCTCCGGCTCGACCTTGTCTTATTCGTATTGGCGAGCGCGGCCATCCTCTATCCGGTCTGGCCGTTTGTCGTGGCGGCGTATCGCGCCATCCGCAGCGGTGTCGCGAATATGGCGGTGCTGGTCGTCCTGAGCGTCGGCACCGGTTACACTTTCAGTGTTGGTTCGACCTTCATCTGGGGCGGACAGCAATTTTACGAAGCGTCGGCGATCCTGCTGGTGTTTATCCTGCTGGGACATTGGCTGGAAATGCGCGCGCGTGCGGGTGCGTCCGAAGCCATTCGCGCGCTGATGGATCTCGCCCCGCCCAAGGCAATGATCTTGCGCGATGGCAAGGAGGTCGAGGTCGCTACCGCAGAGATCGTCACCGGCGATATCGTGGTGATCCGACCGGGTAACAAGATCCCGGTCGATGGCGTTTTGATCGAGGGAGATTCGACTGTCGATGAGTCGATGCTCACCGGTGAGTCGATGCCGGTCGAAAAGAAGGTCGGCGACAATGTCATCGGCGCAACCATCAACAAAAGCGGCACCTTCAAGTATCAGGCAACCAAGGTCGGGGCGGACACCGCGCTCGCCCAGATTGTCAAACTAGTCCAGGAAGCGCAGAATTCGAAAGCGCCCGCCCAGCTGCTCGCCGACCGTGCATCGCAGTGGCTGGTTCTGGCCGCCGTTGTGGTGGGGGTTCTTACGTTCGTCATATGGTATTGGTGGATCGGTCAGCCACTGCTGTTCGCGCTCAGCCTGATGATCACGGTGTTCGTCATCGCTTGCCCCGACGCGCTGGGCCTTGCCACGCCGATGGCGATCATGGTTGGCACAGGGCTCGGTGCCATGAACGGCATCTTGTTCAAGAACGCGTCGGCACTTGA
>JARXKR010000107.1:0-1731 GCA_030271565.1 Pseudomonadota bacterium | reverse complement strand
TGGCGCTTGGCGGCAAGCTGTTGGGGTTGATCGCCATAGCCGACGCCGTGCGCCCCTCTGCGGTGGACGCCGTCAAGGCGCTGCGCGAACGCGGTGTCGAGGTCGTCATGCTTACCGGCGACAACCAAGGCACAGCGGAACGGATCGCCAAGAGCCTGGGGATCGAAACGGTGCTCGCCGACGTTCTTCCAGGTGACAAAGCCAGCAAGGTCAGGGAGCTTCAGGGACAAGGTAAGAAGGTCGGGATGGTTGGTGACGGCGTCAACGATGCGCCCGCTTTAACCCAAGCTGATGTGGGTTTTGCGATTGGTGCGGGCACGGACGTTGCGATGGAAAGCGCCGATGTTGTCCTGATGAAAAGCGATCCGTTCGACGTGGTCGGGACGATTGAGCTTTCGCGCGCGACACTGCGAAAAATGCACCAGAATCTATGGTGGGCGGTGGGCTATAATGTCATTGCCTTCCCGCTCGCCGCTGGCGTCCTCTATCCCTTCCTGCTCGGGCCAAGCATTGCGGCGCTGGCGATGTCGGGCAGTTCCGCACTGGTTGCCATCAATGCCCTCATGCTCAAGCGCACTAAACTGACGGGGATTAACCGCCGAAGCATGAAAGAGGCCGGCAAAGCGCCTGCGGCGGTTGCAACCCGCGCCACCGGGAAGGGCCGCAATGTGCGCGCAAGCGCATGATATTGCCGATTGGCTATCACAGCCTCCATCCGAACGTCAGCATGAACTTCCAGATGAACCCCATTTACGGCTGCGTGGGCGAGCCCGAAATGCTAGAGAAAATGCGGACGGTCATCTCCGCGACGCCGGCTACGATGTCATCGCATTCGAGGGGCCGGGCCAGGGCGGTGCACTTGACGACGCCGGCCTCACGATGACCGCCGAGTGGCACAAGCCGGTGAGCGCGGTGCTCGATCATTTCGCTGTTGAGCGGGTCGCACTGATGGGAATGTCGCTAGGCGGGTGTCTTGTGATGCGTGCCGCCGCCTTCGAGCCGCGGGTGGAGCGAGTGATTGCCTTTGATGTGCTGACAAGTTTTCAGGAGGTCAATCTCGGCCAGACGCAGTCCGGGATTCGCAGGGTCCTGAAAGCGCTGCTGTGGCTGCGGGCGGCGGCGATCGTGAATTGGCTGGTCGACCGCGTCGCCAAGACAAACCCGGTGGTGGAATGGGGCATTCAACAAGGAAAGCACGTCACCGGAACAAACTCGGCTTTTGAATATCTGCGATCTGTCGCACAATTCGAGACATCAGATGTCTCCGCGTCAATCGGCCAGGACGTTCTGCTATTGGCCGGACGCGAAGACCATTATGATCCGATAGAACAGTGGCACGACCAGATCAGAATCCTTAGCAACCCCCGCTCGGTCACGGAGCGATTGTTCACGCGGAGCGAGCGCGCGCAGAATCATTGCCAAGTTGGCAACTTTGGTTTGGCTCTGCGCACGATCGTGAACTGGCTGGATGAGATGTCCGGCAGGACGGCGGCTTGATGAAAGACGTGGCGAAATTCACCGGCATGCTAAGCATAGCAGCCGCCGTCAAAGCCGGGTTTGAGGGCAAGCAAAGCCTGTTCAAAGGCAAAAGGGACGAAGCCGGGTTGTCAACAATTTTGTGCGCGGGACACCATCGAACTGTGCTGGTCGCCTGCGCTTGTTTGGGCGATACGTGGGCCTGCTCAGGCAAGCTAGCCGGGCTGCCGCCGGGATCATTCATCATTCATCGTG
>JARXKR010000003.1:33842-35437 GCA_030271565.1 Pseudomonadota bacterium | reverse complement strand
GAATCCTCCTTCTTCGCGGGCTTCGCGGGGGCGGTTTCGGCACCCTCGGCAGGCGGGGTAACGGGGGTTTCAAGCGTGGTGTCGGTCATCGGCAAAGTCCATGTTGGTCTGGCGCGGGCGCGTCAAGTCTTATGGTGTGGTATATGAATAACACACTAATCGCCAGCAAGTTACCATTTCCTCACTTGGCCCGCGCAGCGAGCGCGGGCATAGCCGCATTCGGGCGGAAGCAGGAGTGACACGATGAGCGATGCGGTAGCGGCGGCATGGGCGGAATTGCAGGCTTTGCCCCGGCCCGATCTCAAGACGCTGTTCGCCGATCCCAAGCGGCTGGATGCCTGGTCGAGCAAGCTCGAGCTGCCGGGCGGAGCGGTGCGGTTCGATTGGTCGAAGACTCATCTCGATGCCGCGATTGGCGCGGCCTTCCTCAAGCTCGCCGATGCGGCGGGCTTCGCAGCATGCTGCACCGCGATGTGCGAAGGCAAGCATATCAATGTGACCGAAGACCGCGCGGTCGAGCACACCGCGCTGCGCGGGGTGGGCAAGGACAGCAGCGTCGAGGAAGCCCACGCGCTGCACATGCGGATGAAGAGCCTGGTCGAAGCGATCCACGGCGGCGCGCTGGGCGAGGTCAAGCACCTGATCCACATCGGCATCGGCGGTTCGGCGCTCGGCCCGGCGCTGGCGGTCGATGCGCTGACCCGCGATGGCGCGGAGTGCGACGTTCACGTTGTGTCGAACATCGATGGCTGCGCGCTCGAAGCCGCGTTCAAGGCCTGCGATCCCGCGACCACGATGATCGCGGTCGCCTCCAAGACCTTCACCACCACCGAAACGATGACCAACGCCATGTCCGCGCTCGAATGGCTGCGCCAGAACGGGGTGAGCGACGCATATGGCCGGGTCGTGGCGCTGACGGCGTTCCCCGAAAAGGCGGTCGAATGGGGGGTCGATGAAACCCGCGTGCTGCCCTTCCCGGAAAGCGTCGGCGGGCGCTATTCGTTGTGGTCGTCGATTGGCTTTCCGATTGCGCTGGCGGTGGGCTGGACCGAGTTCGCCGAGTTCCTTGACGGCGCAGCGGCGATGGACCGGCATTTTCTGGGTACCGACGGGCTCGCCAACCTGCCGCTACGCGCGGCTTTTGCCGACCTCTATTATACCCAGCTGTGCGGTACCCAGACCCGCGCCTGCTTTGCTTATGACGAGCGGTTACGATTGCTGCCGAGCTACCTTCAGCAGCTCGAAATGGAATCGAACGGCAAGTCGGTCAAGCTCGATGGCAGTCCTGTGGGCCGCCCGACCGCGCCGATTACCTGGGGCGGGGTGGGGACCGATGCGCAGCATGCGGTGTTCCAGCTGCTCCATCAGGGCACCAACCTCGTGCCCGTAGATTTCATCGCCGCAATCGGCCCGGGCGACGATCTCGATCCGGCGCATCACCGCAACCTGCTCGCCAACTGCTTCGCCCAAGGCGCGGCGCTGATGGCGGGCAAGGCCAGCAAAGACGGCGCCCGCGCCTATCCCGGCGACCGGCCCAGTGCGACGATCCTGTGCGAGGAACTCAACGCCGCGACGCTGGGCGCGCTGATCGCGTT
>JARXKR010000003.1:30427-33742 GCA_030271565.1 Pseudomonadota bacterium | reverse complement strand
CAAGGCCCGCTCAGGCTGAGCCTGTCGAAGCCCGCGCGCAATGTTTGCCCAAACATCCTCCATCACACCGACCAGCAAAACCGTTTGGCAAACCAGCCTGCTCACCCCCATATCGCGCCCGTAACAGGAGCGCGTAATGGCTGAATTCGACTATGACCTCTTCGTGATCGGCGCGGGTTCGGGCGGGGTCCGGGCCAGCCGGGTCGCGGCTTCGCACGGCGCTCGGGTGGCGGTGGCGGAGGAGTACCGGGTCGGCGGGACTTGCGTGATCCGCGGCTGCGTGCCCAAGAAGCTGCTGGTTTACGGCTCGCACTTTGCCGAGGAACTGCAGGACGCAGGCCATTACGGCTGGTCGGTGCAGGGCATGACCTTCGACTGGAATGTGCTGCGCGATACTGTGTTGCGCGATGTCGACCGGCTTGAGGCGGCGTACATTTCTACGCTCGACAACAACAAGGTCGATCACTTCCACGAACGCGCGGTGGTGACCGGGCCCAATACGGTCAAGCTCGCATCGGGCCGCGAGGTCCGCGCCAAATACATCCTGATCGCGGTCGGGGCCTGGCCGGTGATGCCTGAATTCGAAGGCAACGAGCACTGCATCACCTCGAACGAGGTGTTCCACTTGCCGGCGCTACCCAAGCGAGTGGTGATCCAGGGCGCTGGCTATATCGCGATGGAATTTGCCGGGATCTTCAACGCGCTCGGCTGCCATGTCACCGTGGTCAACCGCAGCGAGACGGTGCTGCGCGGCTATGATTCCGCGCTCAGGGACCGGCTGCTGCAGATCACCATGGCGCGCGGGATCGAGTACAAGTTCAACAGCCCCTTGAAGAAGGTCGAGAAGCAGGCCGACGGCAGCTTGATGGTCACCGCCGCGGCTCACGATCCGTTTGCCGCCGACGTCGTACTGGTCGCGACCGGACGCCGCCCCAAGACGGACGAATTGGGCCTTGAGAACGCCGGAATCACGCTGGGCGGAGGGGGCGAGATCCCGGTCGACAGCTTCAGCAAAACCAGCTGCGACAGCATCTATGCGGTGGGCGACGTAACCGACCGGGTCCAGCTCACGCCCGTAGCGATCCGCGAGGGCCATGCGTTTGCCGATACCGTTTTCGGCGGCAACCCGCGCGCAACCGATTACGAGGCGATCCCCAGCGCGGTGTTCTCGCAGCCGCCGCTGGCCTCGGTCGGGCTGACCGAAGCTCAGGCGCGGCACAAGCTCGCCGGTGCGGTCAAGATCTTCACCGCCGACTTCCGCCCGATGAAGAACGTCTTCGCCAGCCGCCAAGAACGCGGGCTGTACAAGCTGGTCATCGACGAAAGCACCGACAAGGTGATCGGCGTCCACATGATCGGCCCCGAAGCGCCCGAAATCCTCCAGGCCGTGGCGATCGCGGTGCGGGCCGGACTGACCAAGGCCGATTTCGACGCGACGGTCGCGCTGCATCCCTCGATGTCGGAAGAACTGGTGCTGATGCGCTAGGTTGCATCTTGCAACCAAAAGTCTAGGCTCCGCAAAAGCTATGGGGAGCAGACAATGCAGCTGAGTGGCAAGACGGCGCTGGTGACGGGCGGGACCGACGGGATCGGGGCCGAACTGATCCGGCAATTGCGCGCCAAGGGCGTGACGGCGATTACCCAGGGCCGCAATGCCGAGCGGGTGACGGCAACCCGCGACGCCGGGTTCGAGGTGATTGCTGCGGACTTGTCGAAGCCCGAAGGGGTGAGGGCGCTGACCGATGCCGTGGCGGGCCGCACGATTGATATCCTGATCAACAACGCTGGCGCCGGGGTCGATCACGATTTCCGCGATGCTGCGCCGGATCCGGTCGCCGCAGATGCCACGATCTTCCTCAATCTTGATGCGCCGATTCACCTGATCTGCGCGCTGATGCCGATGCTGCAATCTCGGCCCGAGGCGATGATCGTAAATGTCACTTCGGGCCTCGCCATCGCGCCGCGCGCAGGCGGGCCGGTTTATTGCGCGACCAAGGCAGGGCTGCGCAGCTACACGCAGGCATTACGCGCGCAGCTCAAGGATACCAAAATCCATGTGATGGAGGCATTGCCGCCGGTAGTCGAAACCAAGATGACTGCCGGGCGCGGCAGCAGGAAGATGCCTGCCGCCGAATGCGCGCGGCAATTTGTCGTGGCGATGGAGCGCAATGCCAACGAGGCCAACGTCGGCATCGTCAAATTGCTGCAATTCGTTCATTCGATTTCGCCCGCGCTGGCGCGGCGGATCATGATCAAGTTCTAAGGGAGAATTTCGATGCCCAATTCCGAAGCACGCACAGTCATGGTCAGCGGTGGCAGCGGCTATATCGCGGGTGAGACGATCCGCCAGTTGCTCGCCAAAGGGTGGACGGTTCACACTACGGTGCGCAGCCTGTCGCGCGAGGCAGAGCTGCGCCCGCAGCTGGGTGGCAGCCCCGAAACGCTCAAATTCTTCGCTGCCGATCTAATGAACGATGCGGGCTGGGCCGATGCGATGGCCGGGTGCAGCCACGTCTGTCACATGGCATCGCCCCTGCCGGCCGCTGTCCCCAAGGACGAAAACGAGCTGATCGTGCCCGCGCGCGAAGGGGCCTTGCGCGCGCTGCGGATGGCCAAGGCGGCGGGGGTAACGCGGTTCGTGATGACCTCGTCTGCGGCTGCGGTGGCTTACGGGCATCCCCCGGGCAAAACCCAGTATGATGAAAACGACTGGACCAATGTCGATGCGCCCGGGATCCAGCCGTACATCAAATCGAAGGCCATCTCCGAACGCGCCGCGCGCGACTGGATGGCCAGCGAGGGCGGTGCCATGGTCTATTGTGCGGTCTGCCCGGTGCTGGTGCTCGGGCCAGTCCAAAGCGCCGACTTTTCGGCTTCTGTCGAGCCGGTTCAACGGCTACTCGATGGGTCGATCCCGGCTTTGCCCGATGTCGGCTTCAGCATTGTCGATGTGCGCGATATTGCCGACCTGCATGTGCTTGCGCTCGAAGCCTCGGCGGACAAAGTGAAAGATGGGCGGTTCCTCGGTTGCTCGGGCCCGTTCTTCAAGTTCGCCGATGTTGCGAAGGTGCTGCGCGATGCTCTCGGCCCCCAAGCGCGCAAGGTGCCGACCCGCCGCATGCCGGATTGGGGAGTGCGCGTGCTCGCGCTGTTCATGCCGCCGGCCAAGCAGTTGCTGGGCGAGATCGGCCGGACCCGCGCGACCAGTTCGGCCCATGCGCAAAGCGTGCTCGGCTGGAAGCCGCGTCCTCCTGAAGAATCGATCATCGATTGCGCCCGCAGCCTGATCGAGCATGGGGTGGTGAAGGTCTAGTC
>JARXKR010000003.1:0-30327 GCA_030271565.1 Pseudomonadota bacterium | reverse complement strand
CGATCATCGATTGCGCCCGCAGCCTGATCGAGCATGGGGTGGTGAAGGTCTAGTCTTCGATCAAAGCGACCGCGCGGATCCACCCGGCGCTCGCCCCGTCGATCTTGACCGGGAAGCAGCTGAAGGTGAATCCGAATGGCGGCAGTGCCGCAAGGTTGGTGAGCTTTTCGATCTGCCAATAAGGGCGGATGCGCCCCGCCTTGTGGCCCTCCCAGATGATGCTCGGATCGCGGTTTTCTGCCCAGCGCCGCGCCGTGTGGCTGAACGGAGCGTCCCATGACCACGCATCGGTGCCGACCACTTCGACGCCGCGTTCGGTCAGCCATAGTGTCGCTTCCGCGCCGAGACCAACGCCCTGATCGGTGAAATTGTCAGTGCCATAAACCGCGCCCGATTGGACCAGCACGATGTCGAGCGGCTGGAGTTCGTACCCGATCCGCGCCAGTTCCGCTTCGACCTGAGCCGCGCTGACCACTGTGCCAGCGGGAAGGGCGCTGAAATCGAGCCTTACCCCAGGGCGGAAGAACCGGTCGAGCGGGGCTTCGTCGATTGTCGGCGCGCGCCGCTCACCACTGTCGGTAGTCGAATGGTAATGCCACGGCGCGTCCATGTGGGTGCCGTTGTGGGTCGATAGCGTCAGCGTCTCGACCGCCCAGCCTTCGCCGTCGGGCAGGTCGTCCTTGGTCAGTCCGGGAAAGAACAGTGCAATTTGCTGCCAGCTTTCACTGTGATCGGTGTAGCTGATCTGCGGCAGCATCACCGGTGGGTCGGACACGACCTTGGTGGTGATCGGGATCGAAAGGTCGATGAATTTGGTCATACAGCGTGTGTTGACCTGCTTTCCGTTTACGTCAATGGCATGGCAATGAGCTTACCCCAGACCCTTGCCGCAACGCGGCCCATCGATAACGGTTTTGCCGCGACGATCCCCGAGACCTGGATGCAGGGACGGACCAGCTACGGCGGGTTCTCAGCCGCGCTGGCATTGGAGGCGGCGCAGCGGCTGGTGCCCGATCTGCCGCCGCTCCGCTCCGCGACAATCAACTTCGTTGGCCCGCTCGCGGGCGAGGTCGAGGTGCGGGCGCGGCTGCTGCGTCAGGGCCGCAACGCCAGCTGGATCAGCGCGGAGGTGACCAGCGCGGCCGGTGTGGGGCTGACCGCAACCTTCGTGTTCATGGGACCGGTGGAGAGCAGCACGCTGCATCTGCATAACCTGCCCGCGCCGGTCGGCGTGATTGCCGCCGCCGAGGCCGCACCATTTCCCGAAGGACGCGGGCCAACTTTTGCCGCACAATTCGACCGCCGGTTTGCAATGAAGAAATCCGCCGACAAGCAGCCCGAACTGACCTGGTGGGTGCGGCTCAAGGACACCGAAGGCCTCGATCCGATGGTCGCGCTGCTGCTGATCGCCGATGCATTGCCGCCGGGCGTGATGCCGTTGATGGAGGCGTGGTCGCCGGTCAGCTCGATGACCTGGCTGGTCAACCTGCTCACCCCGCTGCCGCAGACCAGCGACGGCTGGTACCTGCTCCGCGCAGCGGGCAACTATGCCGAGAAGGGTTGCTCAAGTCAGGACATGGCGATCTGGAATGCCGATGGCACCGCGGTGGCGGTGGGCATGCAATCGATCGCGATCTTTGGCTAGGCGCAGTGCCCGGGCAATTTAGCGCAACAATTGCTCGTCAAGGAACGCCGCCACATCGCCCAGCGCCACGTCTTTGGCCAGGAACGCTTCGCCGATACCTTTCATCAGCACGAACGGGAGCTGGCCTGCATCCATCTTCTTGTCGTGGAGCATGTGCGCAGTCAGCGCGCGGCCGTCACAGTTTAGGCCGAGCGTGGCAACTTCGCTGGGCATGTCCAGTTCGGCGAAATGCCGCGCGACATGCTCGGCGCTGGCCCGGGGGAGTAGTCCGCGCGCAGCCGAGAAGCGCGCGGCGAGCACCATCCCCAGCGCGACCGCCTCGCCGTGGAGCAGCTTGTCCGAAAACCCGGTTTGCGCTTCGAGCGCATGGCCGAAGGTATGACCCAGGTTAAGCAGCGCGCGCAGCCCCAGCGTTTCGCGTTCGTCCGCCGCGACAATCCGCGCCTTGGCGGCGACCGAGTAGGCCACCGCATATTCGCGCAAGGCCGCATCGCCCGCCAGCATCGCTGAACCGTTCTGGTCGCACCAGGCGAAGAAATCCGCGTCGCCGAACAGCCCGTATTTGACCACCTCGGCATAACCCGCTTTGAGCTCGCGCTCGGGCAGGGTGTCGAGCACCGCGAGATCGGCGAGCACCAGCGCGGGCTGGTGGAACGCGCCGATCAGGTTCTTGCCAGCTGAGGTGTTGATGGCGGTCTTGCCGCCGACGCTCGAATCGACTTGCGCCAATAAAGTTGTCGGCAGCTGGATGAACTGGCAGCCGCGCTTGAGGATGGCCGCGGCGAACCCGGTCAGGTCACCAATGACCCCGCCGCCCAACCCCAGCACGGCATCGCCGCGTTCGACCTCTTCGGAGAGCAGCCAGTCGGTGGTCTGCGCAAGCTGTTCCCAACTCTTGGTCGCCTCGCCCGCGGGGAGAATCCGCCACGTCGCCTCGTGCCCGCCTTGGTGCAAGGCATGCTCGACCGTCTGCCCCCAGGCGGCATAGACGTTGGCGTCGGTGATCAGCGGAACCCGGCGCTTGCGCAGGCGCGGGCTGCATTGCTGCGGCAGGTCGGCGAGCAGGCCGGCTGCAACGCGGACCTCGTAAGAGCGGCCCGCCAGTTCGACCGGGATCACAGCCATTCGTCGAGCCCCTTCAGGACCTTGTGGACGGCCCGATTGTGCGGACCCGAGCTGCTTTTCACATGGATCGGAGCCTCGGCATAGGCGCTTTCGCGGCTGGCCTTGAGCCGGGTCAGCGTTTCGCGCGGATCGCCGCTTTGCAGCAGCGGGCGGTTGCTGTTGCGCCCGACCCGGTCGAGCAGCACGTCGATCTCGCTGTCGAGCCACACCGCTATCGCTTTTTCGAGGATCAACGCGCGGGTCTCGGGATGGACGAAAGCCCCGCCGCCCGTGGAAATAATTCCGCAGCCCTGGCCGACCAGTCGCGCGATCACCCGGCGCTCGCCATCGCGGAAATAGCTTTCGCCATAACGTTCGAACATTTCGGGGATCGACATCTGCGCGGCGTGGACGATCTCGTCGTCGGCATCGGTGAAGGGCAGATGCAGCAGCGCCGAGAGCCGCCGTCCGACGCTGGTCTTGCCCACCCCCATCATCCCGACCAGCACCACCGGTCGGTCGATCCGCCGCGCCAATGCGGCGATTTTGTCGGGGGATAGCTCAAGTTCCATTGCGGCCTCGCCTATAGATGGGCTAACCGGCAGTGCAAGTTCTGGGCATGTTTCGGGTGAAGAGGTCGCTGGTGGCGGTGGAAGTGCGCAAAAGCTGGTTGTTTGCCGCTGCGGCGCTGGTGCTGCTGGGCGCCTTGCTCGGCTGGGCGTGGTCCGATGGCGGCCTGCGCCCGCTGAGCCCGCAGTCGGTGCCCGCCAATTTGCCGCAGGTCGGCCAGTGAAGTGCGCGTTGCTGCTTTCGGCCGGCGCGGTCCTGACGCTCAGTTCCGCTCTAGCGATCGCGCAGGATTCGCCCGAATCTCTGCTCCCGCCAGGGTTCGAGAAGCCCAAGGCGAATACTCCCAAGCCAGCCACTCCGGCTCGGCCAGATGCGCCGGGTGCCGTGGTCCAGCCGATACCGGCGAGCGGCTCACCCGCTGCCGCTGCTCGGCCCGCCGGCTCTACCTTGCCCTCCGGCGCGCATATTCCGACGCTGCATGAGCTCGAAACGATGAGCCCAGATCAGCTCGATGAGCTGCTCGGCCTCAAGCCCAAGTTCGATATGCCGGCAGCAGCGCGGCGCTCGTTGAAGCAGGTCGGGATCCTGGCTGAGGACGAGGGCGGGATGCCGGTCGGTTCGGTCGGAAAGCAGAACCCGCTGCTGGTCATGGCCTTGCTCAATGGCAACAACGGGCAATTGGTCTCGCGCTGGGGCCATATCCTGCTGCGCCGCGCGCTGGCCTCGCGGCTCGATGCGCCGAACGGGATGAACCCCGCTGATTTCGCCGCCGGGCGGGCCGGTTTGCTGGTCCGGATGGGCGAAGGCGAGGCGGCGCGCGAGCTGGTTCAGGATGTCGATGCCGGCAATTACACTCCGGCGCTGACCCAAGCGGCGATGGATGCTTATGCTTTCACCGCCGACATCACCGGGATCTGCCCGGTCACTGCAGTGATCGGCTCGCAGCGCAAGGACGCCGACTGGCGCGCGCTGCGGGCGATCTGCAGTTCGTTCCAGGGCGACGGCTCGTCGGGACAGGCGCAGCTCGATCGCCTGACTGGCGAGGGCGGCTGGCCCCGCATCGATGTGTTGCTGGCACAGCGCTACGCCGGTTCTGCGGGCAAGGCGCGCCAGGCGGTCAAGATCGAGTGGGCCGGCGTGTCGGACATGAACCCGTGGCGCTATGCGCTGACCATCGCGGTCGGGCTGACCCCGCCCGATGGACTGATGAAGGACCTGCCGCCGCGCTATGCCTATGTCGCCGCGACCGCGCCGATGCTCGGGCTGGAAACGCGCGCCGCCGGAGCGGACCGGGCCGGCGCAGCGGGGATCCTGTCGAGCGCTTCGATGGTCGATCTCTACAGCCAGATCTATGCGCAAGACGATATCAACGGCGACTGGGCCAAAGCCGCGGATACGCTGCGCTCGGCCTATGTCGCCGAGCAGCCCGCCGACCGCCTGACCGCGATGCGCGCGTTGTGGGATGGCGGCGCGGATGAGGAAGCGCGCTATTCGCGCCAGGTTCTAACAGCTTATGCTGCCGCCCGGCTTCCAGTGCTGAACGACTACGCCGCGCAGGCGCCCGAGCTGATCGCCTCGATGCTTTCTGCCGGGCTTGACCAGAACGCGCTGCGCTGGTCGGCGCAGGCCGACACCGGCTCGATTGCCTGGGGCCAGTTGGCGCTCGCCGCACCGGCGCGCTCGACCCCGGTCGATGGTTCGGCGCTGTCGAGCTTTTACGGTAATGACAAGAGCGATGGTTACCGCAAATCGCGCTTTCTAATTGCCGGGCTGGCCGGGCTGGGCCGGGTCGATGCCTCTACTGCCGGGAGTTTCTCGGGCAAGCTGGGGATCGATCTTGGCCGCCAGACCAAGTGGAGCCGGCTGATCGATCAGGCCGCCGACGTCAACAACCAGGAACTGGTGGTCCTGCTCGCAGGCCTTGGCATGCAAGGCAGCGGCTGGGACAAGATGACCAGCGTCAACCTCTACCACATCGTTTCGGCGTTGGACCGGGTCGGGCTTGGCGCCGAGGCCCGAATGATAGCCGCCGAAGCGGTGGCGCGGGGCTGAGTCATTTCGGCCCCGATTGAGTCTTTCCTCGCCATGCTCGCCGCTGAACGCGGCGCAGCGCTTAATACCTTGCTAGCCTATCGCCGCGACCTTGACGGTGCGGAAGAAGCAATCGGGGACCTCGCAAAAGCCGATCAGGCAGCGCTCGCATCGCTTGGCGCGGTCTGGGCGGACCTTGCCCCGTCGAGCCTGGCGCGCAAGTGTTCGGCGCTGCGCCAGTTCTGCGGGTTCATGCTCGACGAGGGGTGGCGCCAGGACGATCCCTCACCAAGCCTACCGCGCCCGCGCAGCCGCCGTCCGCTGCCACGGCTGCTCGGCCACACTGAGATCGCAGCATTGTTCGAGCATGCCGAGGCCGAAGCGACTGACGGGCGCAGCGCCGCCGTGCGCCTGCTGACCTTGCTTGAACTACTCTACGGATCGGGGCTGCGCGCGACCGAGCTGGTCTCGCTCCCGCTCAGCGCGGTGCCGCGCGATGCGCCGTTGCTGACCGTTACTGGCAAAGGCGGGCAGCAGCGCATGGTTCCGGTCAGTACCCGCGCGCGGGCGGCCCTGTCGCGCTGGCTGGTCTTGCGCGCGCCGGGCGGTAAGCATCTGTTTCCCTCAAGTTCCAAGCAAGGCCATCTGACCCGGGTACGGCTGTTTCAACTGCTTCGCGCGCTCGCCGAGCGGGCAGGGATCGACTCCGAAAAAGTGAGCCCGCACGTGCTCCGCCACGCCTTTGCGACCCATCTGCTCGAAGGCGGGGCGGACCTGCGGGTGCTGCAAACGCTGCTCGGTCATGCCGATATCGCGACCACGCAGATCTACACCCACGTCGACAGCGCGCGGCTGGTGGCCTTGGTCAATGCGCGCCATCCCCTTGCCGTTCGGCCCGCAGCGGGCTAGCGCAGGCCGATGATTTCCTATCTAGAATTCGAAAAGCCGGTCGCCGCGCTCGAAGCCCGGATTGCTGAATTGCGTGAGGCTGCCAAGGGCGGCGACGTCGATATCACCTCCGAAATCGATCGGCTTGAGCGCAAGAGCGCGCAGCTCCTCGCCAGCACTTACGCTGCGCTGACCCCGTGGCAGAAGACTCAGGTTGCGAGGCACCCGATGCGCCCGCATTTCGTCGATTACGTCGAGTTGGCCTTCACCGAATTCATGCCGCTCGGAGGGGATCGCTATTTTGGCGACGACCGGGCGATCATCGGCGGCTTCGCCAAGCTGGGTGCCAATGAGAACGGGCGCCGGGTAATGCTGATCGGGCACGAGAAGGGCAACGATACCCAAAGCCGGATCAAGCACAATTTCGGCATGGGCAAACCCGAGGGCTACCGCAAAGCGATCCGTCTGATGCAACTGGCTGGACGGTTTGGACTGCCAGTGGTGACCTTGGTCGATACCTCGGGTGCCTTCCCGGGAATCGAGGCGGAAGAACGCGGCCAAGCCGAAGCCATTGCCCGTTCGACCGAGGCCTGCCTGACCCTGCCGGTGCCGATGGTCGCGGTGATCGTGGGGGAGGGCGGCTCAGGCGGTGCGGTCGCGCTGGCCAGCGCCGAACGCGTGCTGATGATGGAGCATGCGGTCTATTCGGTGATTTCCCCAGAAGCCGGAGCCTCGATCTTGTGGCGCACGCCCGACAAGGCTCCCGAAATGGCCGAAGCGATGAAAACCACCGCGCAAGACCTGTTGGGGCTGGGCGTGATCGACCGGATCATTGCCGAACCGGTCGGCGGCGCCCACCGCGAACCTGCGGTTGCCGCGCGCAGTCTGGCCGAGGCGATCGGCAGCGAGCTCGACCAATTGGCCAAGCTGTCACCCGACCAGCTGCGGGCCGCGCGCGAGGAACGGTTTTTGCGCATCGGTGACAACTAGACAAACGTCAGGAACTGTTCAGCCGCCTGGAAGTTATTGCGCTGAACGACTTCCATCCACGCAGCAAGGGAACTTCGCTATGCAATTGGGCCGCACAACCCGTTATCTGATCGGCGCTGCATTGGTGCTGAGCGTGGTTCCGCAAGCCGGACTGACCGCCGCGACCACGACCACCACCGCTGCGTCGATCAGCGCCAAGGACAAAGCCGAAGGCACCAAGGCGCATCCGCAACTGGTCGCCGAATACGGCGGCGCGATTGCCGGCCCGCAGGCCGACTATGTCGCCAGCATCGGCAAGAAGATCGCGGTGCAATCGGGGCTGAGCAACAGCTCGAGCGATTTTACCGTCACCTTGCTCGACAGCTCGATCAACAATGCCTTCGCGATCCCCGGCGGCTACATCTACACCACCCGTCAGCTGGTCGAACTGATGAACAACGAAGCCGAACTGGGCGGGGTGCTGGGCCACGAAACCGCGCACGTCGCCTTGCGCCACAGCGCGCAGCGGCAAAGCAACTCGACCAAGAACCAGATCGTCGGCATTTTGGGCGCGATCCTTTCGGGCGTTGTCTTGGGCGGCAACAGCCAGGTCGGGCAGCTGCTGCAGAAGGGATTCCTTCAAGGCTCACAGCTGCTGACCCTGAAATTCTCGCGCAAGCAGGAGAGTGAGGCCGATGCATATGGCGTCCAGTACTTGCGCCGAGCCGGTTACGATCCGCGCGCAATGTCGACCGTGTTGCAAAGTCTAGCCAACCAGAACGCGCTCGATGCGAAACTGATGGGAACCAGCGATCAGGTGCCAGCATGGGCCTCGACTCACCCGGACCCCGCCTCGCGCGTGCGCACCGCCGCAGCGCTCGCGGGATCTTCGACCGGCGTGACTAACCGCGATGTGTTCCTGAGCCGGATCAGTGGGCTGACTTATGGGGATTCAGCCACGCAGGGCTTCGCCGAAGGGCGCAGCTTCAAGCATCCGATCGAAAAACTGGCGTTCGAGGCGCCCGCCGGGTTCTATCTCGTCAACGGCACCCAGGCAGTTGCGATCGGCGGAACTTCGGGCAAAGGCCAGTTCACCACTGCGTCTTTCGATGGCAACCTCGATAGCTATGTCGCCGCGCAGTTTGCCACATTGGCGCAGTCCAACCAGACCCAGCTGACCCCGTCGGCGATCCAGCACACCACAGTCAACGGCATTCCGGCGGCTTATGCGACCGCGCGGGTAACTTCGGGCAGCAGCCAGGTCGACGTGACCGTGTTCGCCTATCAGTGGAGTGCCAGCCAAGCTTACCACTTCCTGACCATCACCCAGGCCGGGCAGAACCCGTTCGATGCGATGTTCGGATCGGTGCGGCGGCTCAGCAATGCCGAAGCAGCGGCGCTCAAGCAGCGCCGGTTGCAGGTCGTGACTGTGAAAAGCACCGACACCTTGCAGTCGCTGGCGGCGCGGATGGCCTATACCGATGCACCGCTCGAGCGGTTTCTCGTCCTCAACGGTCTGACCAGTTCCTCGCGGCTTGGCACCGGGCAGAAGATCAAGCTCGTCACCTATTGATCGCGCTGCATTCCAGACAAACGAAAGGGGCGGCAGGTTTCCCTGCCGCCCCTCGTGTTGAGTACACCCGAAGGTGTCCGTTACACCGTGGTTGCGTTAAGCAGCCGCGGCGTTAGCGACGCCCATTGCGGACGAAGTCGTGTTGAACGTGGTCTTCAGTTCGTTGCCGAGGCCCTGCATCGCAGTGATGGCGGCAACGGCGATCAGAGCAGCGATCAGGCCATATTCAATGGCAGTTGCGCCAGCTTCGTCACGGATCAGCTTGTTGATGAACTTCATGATTAGTCTCCTGTTGGCAGTCTTCAGTTTACCCGGCTCATTCCCTGTCACCCGAATTGAGCAACTGCCGGACTAAGGGAAATTCCTTGCCAAATGTTTAAGCAGCGGAGGCCCCTGAATTGGCAGCGTGAGAGCTGCTCGCTACAATGTTCCAGGTATTCTGGGTCTCGTTGGCAAAGCCTTGCAGTGCGGTCAGCATCGCCAAAACGATGAGCGCGCAGATCAGTCCCATTTCGACTGCCGACGTGCCCCGTTCGTCATGGATCAATGCTGCAATCAGTCTTTTCATGACCCCCGCCTCCGCTTCTCGTGCAGATGACTTCCAGATATCGGGTGCAGTCCTAACAAATGGTTTAAGCCGGGCAGATGAGTGAAAAGAATTCCGACAATGATTGAAGTCGTCGCCGTCGCCTTGATCGATGAAGTAGGCCGCGCATTGCTCCAGCAACGCCGCGCCGATCGCCAGCACGGCGGGCTGTGGGAATTTCCCGGAGGCAAGGTCGAGGCCCGCGAAACTGCCATTGCTGCCCTTATCCGCGAGATCGAAGAGGAATTGGGGATCACTCTAGAGCAGCGCGACCTGGCATGGTTGGCGCGGGCGGAAGATGCCGCCGCCGGGCTTGTCATCAATCTTTACACTTGTCGCCGCTGGACCGGTGAGCCGCAATGCCTGGATGCCGCCGCGATCGGTTGGTATACGCCCGGTGACATGCTGGCACTGCCAATGCCGCCGCTCGATCTGCCGCTGGCTGAGGCACTTATGGGAATGCTGAAAAAGGGCTAATAAGCGACTTGCCAAGCATGGTGCTGGCCCCTATGTGCGCCACTCAAATGCGCCCGTAGCTCAGCTGGATAGAGCATCAGACTACGAATCTGAGGGCCGGACGTTCGAATCGTTCCGGGCGCACCATTTCCCCAAATCGCTGCAAATTGCGCTGCTGAGACACAGTACGCGCGGATTTACGTGCGCCGGTTTGCAAGCAGCGCTCCGGTCAGGTTAGCCCGAGCACCGACCGCAACCATTGCCCGAGCAGCACGACCGAAGGATAGGTCGCCAGGAATGCCCAGGGATAGTGGTTGAGCCCCATGACCACCGCAATCGCCAGATGGAACAGGAAGAAACCGGCGAGTACGGTACATAGCCAGCTTGTCGGAGCCAACAGCGCCAGCGGAAAAGCCAGTTCGAGCAGAATAATCGCCCACGCCAGCCAGCGCGTGACCTTGGCATTGCGCACCAGCGGAGCCGTCCAGCGGTGGCCGAACATAAAGGACGTCAATGCCGCGCTCAAGGCTTCGCCGCGGCGCCATGGATCGAGCAAAACCTTCGAAGCGCCGGAAGCGAAATAGGCAATGGTCAGCTGACCTCCGGCCCATAGCACTCCGGCAAGCGCCAGCCGAGGCTGATCGAGCCATACCCCGGCAGCCTGCAGGAGCGCACCGGTCGTCGCTATCGTGACGATCTTGTCGCCGCCGTCGGCACTTGAGCGCAGTGCCAGCAGCAATGCCGCCACCAGGAAACAGACCAGCAGGGCAATCATTGCCGCAAGGCCCGGTCTGGCGATGAGCGCAAGCGACGCAACAAGCTGCGCCGCCACCAAAATCGTCAGCCCCGGTTGAGCGAACACCAGCGCCGCGGCGTGCGACCGGGTAAGCGTTCTGCGGCGCAAGCGTTGCAGCTCCCAACCAAGTGCGTTGGCGTCCCGCCAGTTGGCCATGTCGGAAAGCCGCTGCGCCGAGGTCAATGCCCCGCACAGTCCGATCAGCGCTGCGCTGAGCTGGAGCAGCGGCAAGCCGGCGCTCACGGTGTGTGCCAGGCTGAGAGGAACGGGAGCGAAATGGCTCTCTGACTGCGCCCGAAAGTTGTCACAACGGCGAATTGGAGGGTTTCGCCTTCAGCCAGTGCGATGTGATCGAGGCAGTGGCGCAGCAAGGTCAGGTACGAGCGCGCGCTCGGCTTCGGCTCGGCACGGGCAAGGATCAGTTCCAGCATCGCGATGGCCAGCCCATCGCGGCGGCGCTTCGATGGGTTCCAGAATGCGGTGCTGAGCGGGCGATCGTCCCAGCTCAGCAAGCACTCCCACGGTCCCATTGCCCCGCTGGCGGGACTGACGCGGACTACCAGACACAAATCGTCGAAAACGCTCGGATCGTAGCCGATCCGCGATTGCCCGAAGAATTTCCATTGCGGAACAAAAGTAAGGGCATCGAGAAGCTGGCCGCGCGAACCGATTACCCTGAATTGCTGGGCAAGGCTTGCCGCGAGCAGCAGCAGAGTGATGGCAAGCACCAGCCGGGACAGCAGCTCAATCAGGTTTGCCGCCCAGCTGGATGCGGCGTCCGACGAGCAAGTCGCGGTACGAAAGCGGCTTGGCGCGCGAGCCGGGCGCGCACGGCGCCAACAATGGGCAATCCTGTTCGCTTTCGGCAACCAGTATGGCAAGCCGGCCGAGTTCGGGGCCAGACAGTCTCATCGCAGAAACCGGCCTGCCGCCGCCGCGCCGGGGAGCGGGCAGGAATCGAGCTTGCCAAACCACCGATACCGGCGGCGCGCAACGAACCGGTAGCCAGCGTCGCGCAACGGTCTTGGAACGATGCGGGCTACGGCGAACAGTCGCCACACGCCGCCGAGCGCCATGACCGCCCGAATAATCGCGTCGGATTCGAGATAGCGGCTATCGCCATCGACCAGCACCACCGATACCGGATTGCTTGAATCCTGTCCCGTAGCCGCGAAAATTGCCGCTCCGCCGACCGAGCCGCTGCTGGCAAAACGCAGCCGCTCCAGGCGGTCATGCCGCATCAGAAACCGAACAAATCCGTTGCAGAGCACGCAAATGCCATCGAATGCGAGAACCATGCTGGTGGCGTAGCACCAGCTCTGATCGATCACAACGCGAGCAAAGACAGACTTGCCCAAAGTCGCGCCAGTGCATGGCTGATAGGGGTTTATTCCCTGAGCCACTTTGCGACGTCGAGGCTGCGCTTGATATGATCGCGGCCCTCTCTGCTTCCGGCCTGAGCAAGCCGCTGCGACCACGCCGCCAGCGGGTTGGCCGGGCGCTTCGCACCGCCGCCTTGCGAGGGCAACGGTCCCGATCCGGAACGCCGCATGAGGCCACGTAGCAGGATGGCCGAACGCTCGCTCCAGTCGAACCTGGCGAGGCGGCCGAGCAGGCCCAGCTCGGTCTGATTGTGCGGCGTAACCAGCATCAGATGGGCCGCGCTCGATATCGACCTCGCCTCGAGATCTTTTGGTTCATGGCCTTGCCAGTCAATCGCCAGTCGCGGCCAGATTACCGTGGCCAGGGCCAGCGCCAGCTGCGCGGCACGCTCGGCCCCGATAACCTTGGCGGTATCCCAGAAATCGTCCCAATCGATGTTCCCGTGATTCAGCAGCGCCTCGATATCGATCAGCAGCAGCGGCCCGTTGTTGAACTGGTGATCGAGCACTGCATGGACGATCAGCTGGAGCAGGGTGTGGGTATCCGACAACACCCAAAAACCGCCCTCTGCAGCCGGAAGCTGCTCCGATTTTGCCACTGCCGCCGCGCGAAACAGCCGCTCGCGCAGGGTCCATTCGGGGGTCATGGCATCGATCAATAGGGTATGGACTTCGACCACCACCGCAGTCTCGGGCGCGATCAGCCCGGGCAGGTGCTTGTGGTTTGCGGGCAGGTTGCTCGCGGAGCTGGTAAAGCCACGGGAAAGGAGGAGCTGCTGCGCCGCGTCGGCCTGTTCGGCGGACACCAGCAAATCGAGATCGCGCATCGGCCTGACTGCGGGATCGATCCAGCCCCGCCAGACGATCGCACCACCCTTAAGAACGTGGGACGCAATGCCTGCGGTCGCGAACCAGCGCGTGATGCGCGCCAGCTCGACTTTCTGGCGCAGCACCCGCAGCTCGGCGCGGCGATAGGCATCGGCCCATTCCTGGCTGATCTCGGCCGGCAATTGCCACTGCCGGTCGAGGCTGCGGACATGAAGCCAGGGCCTGAGTCGCTGGCGGCGCGCATCGCAGGCAGCCTCTTGCCACTTGTCCACGCCCCAATCATGCACCTCTGGCTCTGCGCCGAGCAAGGTGAGGACAGCCGGCAGGTCAGGAGATAGTTGCCTAGCCACCGGCTACCTCATCATCGATTCCTGCTGGTTCAGCTTGTGACCTGCTTGTGAGGACGCCTTGCCCGAGCGTAAGGACAAGGTCCGGATCGAGCCAGTCGGGCAGTCGGTGCGCAATGATCAGCAATGTCATCTGGCCGCGCAGGCGCGCCAAAGTTCGCAGTAACCGGTCTTCGACCGAGCGATCGAGCGCGCTGGTCGCTTCGTCGAGAATCAGCAGCCCCGGCTGGCGCAGCAAGGCCCGGGCGAGACAGATGCGTTGGCGTTCGCCGCCCGACAGATGCGAGCCGCGATTGCCGACCAGGGTGTCGAGCCCTTCGGGCAGGCCGCGAACAAACGCGCCCGCCTCGGCCTTGTCCAGCGCATCCCACAGCTGCGCCTCGCTCGCGCCGGGCTCAGCCCACAGCAGATTGTCGCGCAGCGTCTGATCGAACAGGAACGACTCCTGCGGAACATAAGCCACCTTGCGGCGAATTCCGGCGCGCGCGGCCGGATCACGGATCGGCTGTCCATCGAAGGCGATCTCGCCATGGTCTGGCTCAAGCAATCCCAGCAGAAGATCGGCCAGGGTCGTCTTGCCGCTCCCCGATGGTCCCAGCAGGACCACCAGCGATCCGGCCGGAATCGTTAAATTCAGTCCGCGCAGCAGCGTCACACTCCGACCAGGCGGCTGGTAATCAACCGAATTCAGCGCAATCGCCATCGGTCCGGTGGCAGCGGAAGTTGGGTCCCGATCGATAACCGGTGCCGCCGGGCTTGCCAGTGAGCGCTCGATGTCGACCAGGTTGCCAACCGCGGGCAACATGGTGAGCACCAGCTGCGCCGACTGCGCCAGTTGCTGGACCGGGCTGATGATCCGCGTGAGCAGCGCGAGCAGTGCCGACAGCACCACTGGGGCGGTGTGCAGCCAGACGATGCCGACGAAAACGATCACCGTCGCAGCCAGGCCGCCCGCCAGCTGAAAGGCGTTCTGGTTGCGCATCTGCACGTCGTAGTAAGCGAGCGAGCGTTCGCGCATCTCGTCGCTCAGCGCATTGAAGGAACCGGCATAGCGGCGTTCGGCATCGTGCACTTTGGCCAGTTTCATCCCGGCAAGGAATTCGCTGAAAACATTCTGCCGCCTGCTGCCATCGCGGCTCAATGCTTCGCCGTAACGGTGCGACGCTCGTACCAGAGGAATCAACAAGGGGACCCCCGCCATCCCGCAAGCCAGGGCAAGCAAGGTCAGCAATGGCGACAGTACCAGCGCGATGGCGAGGAACAGAAGCAGTTGCACTGCTGCGACACCGCCGCGCAGCATCCTGTCGCCGCCGATCGAGAGCCGCCCAACCTCGCTGTTGACCGCAAATTCGAGCCGGCTGTTTTGCAGTGCCTGGAGCCGCTGCCAACTTGCCCCGGCGACAGCTCTAACGATCCGGGCGCGCCACGCATCGACCAGCGCCAGCGACAGCCGCATAAGCTGCAGATCGCGCTGCCAGCTGACCCCGGCCCGCAGCACCATCAGCGCGACGAACACACCGAGCAAGACGAGCAGTTGCGAAGTGGCTGGCAGCGACGCCAGGACAGCACGGACGGTGGAATTGTGCACGCTTTCGAGGCCGCTCCCGGACAAACCAGAGAAAATCAGCCCAAGCAGCGGAATCAGCAGCAGAATGCCGATGCCCTCGGCCAGAGTTCCGACGATAACCAGCACCGCAACAGCAGCTAGCCGCGCACGGCCCAATGCGGCGAACGAGGCCAGGTAGCTCGCCAGCTGCGCCTTTGCGCCGCTCTCGCCCACCGACGCCGTCATGCGCCCGGCCGGGCAAAACTGCAGGTCACGGTATAGTGACCGAATGAGGGTCCGCCGGTCACCTGCACAGGTCCCGCGCACAGCCAGGCATGCGCGGCCATTTTGGGCTCATCGCCCAGCTTGACCCCGAGAAATGCCGAGGTCGGAATTGCCAGCAACCGGCATAGCAGTGACCCGGCGAGCATTTGCGGCAAGCAGTCGGAACGCAGCGGTGCAATGTGCGAGGCGCGGCGGATTGCCCGCTTGACCAGTCGCGCGCGCGCCTCTTGCCGGCTATCGAGCAGCGGGACGAAAGCAACCGCGCCAGCTGGCTTTCCCATGATCGGGGCGAGGTGCCGGAATGCGAACAACCGCAGCGCAATCGCGGACCAGCCGAGTAGCAGCCAGGCGGCGAGCAGTGCAGCCTTTTCGGCGATCGGCAAACGGATGAAGCTGACGATCATCGCGGCCGACTGCCTACCATTGCGATCGGCGAATAATCTGGCGATCCGGGTCTATCCATGCGGCCTTGCATAGGGCGACGAGCAGTGCCGAACAAGCCGCGCTGCGCTTGTCGCGCAGCCTAACCGGTCATTGCCGTGATGACAGTCAAAGCAGCGTCGATCCGCTGCGACTTCTCGGCCTCCGAAAACCCGTTCACGCGCTGAAGGCGATGAGCGGGTAGGGTCCGTGCCAGTTCGAGCAGCTGCGCCCGGTTGCTGGCATAGACCGGGATCGATTCCATCCACGCCGGGCGGAACAACAGCTTCGGCAGGATCGGTACAAGCTCGACCCCCGAAACCGGACCCGTGCGGTCGCCGAGCAGGATCAGGCCGCACAGCGGGGCTGCATCCAGGGTGGTGCGACTACGCGGCCAGACCAACAGCTTGCCGCGCGGATCTTCCGGCACTGCTTCGCACCGCTGCGCGTCGACTCCAGCAGCGGTCTGCGGGTGGAGCCGCATGGACCGCCGCCCGCGGTAGACTATTGGCAGTGCGCCGACGCCGGGTCGGCTCAAAACGCTCAGATCATCCGAGACAAGCCGCGCCCCCGCCTGCAACAGCTCCGCCGCCAGGGTCGACTTTCCCGCACCGGGCGCCCCGGCGATCAGTACGACTTTACCCGAAACCTCAAGCGCGGTGGCATGGAGCGGCAGCAGGCCGCGCCAGCCCAACGTCAAGGCAGTGACGGTGCTGAAGAACGGCGCCGGCAATTCGCCGCGCCATTTGGCTTGCGGACAATATTCGATGCGCGCTCCCGCAAACATGTTGAACATTGCCTCGTCGCCCCAGCCGATGCGGAAACCGTCGGGATAGATTGTCCCGCGTTTGAAGGGTCGCGGCGCAGCGCGATCCGCCAGCTGGCTCACGCGCGCGACGAGGATGTCCGGCGCGCCCGGCGGAGCGGGAATGGGGTCGAACTGGCCTAGGGCGATGTCGGCCTGCCAATTCAGCCCAAAGCCCCGGGCGCGAAATAACGGCGCAGGATCAGACGTGCGGCCTGCAACATTCTGCCCCATGTCTTTACCCCGGTTGGCCGCAACACTGCAGCAGCATGGCGAATTCCTGATCGCCCAGCGCCGCTTCGCCGGTGACTCGTTGCCACCCGAATAGAGGCAACGCCGTCGCCAAGCCAGTCGCTTGCTCGAGCACTTGCGCGCTGCGCCCAACCAGCGCCGGAATCCGCGGCCGGTGCCGCATCGCCAGCAATTGGCCAACGGCCGAGATGCGATCGAACCGCTCGATCGCGAATTCGGAGCCGCGCTCGCCGAGCACGAAAATGGCGTCGAGCCGGGCCTCGCCCACCATCCGGCCTGGCCCGGCGGGCCGGAAGCTGCGCTCGCCGCCGGCTGGGCTGATTTCGAACAGGCCCCCCGGCAGGCCTGCTGCGGTCCATCCGGCTGGCGTAGATGCCAGACGCAGGCTGTCGTCGCCGAGCAGGCTTGCGCCGCGTAACAGCAGCGCAGCGGCGAGCGTAGATTTGCCGCTGCCGCTGAGCCCGCAGATGGCGATCACCGCGGAGCTGCCAGGCAGCACGACCCCTGCCGCATGGAGCACGAAATGCCCGCGCAGCCATTGCACGGCGGGCAGCGCTGTGGCGATCAGCAGATCGACCAGTGCCTGGCCATCGCCGCCGGTTTCGGGGGTCACTTCGATGCGATCGGAAAGGCAGCGATACTGCCCGACCCCCGGCGGGTTGAACATTAGTGCATCACTATCGATTCGATAGATCGGACTGCTCGGGATGCGGGCGGGCGGGGCCAACACGATCGACAATTGGGGGGCCGGTTCGCTCAGACGATCACAATCGGGCAGTGTCCCGGGAATGGGTAGATCGCTCGTGATTTCATGACCAAATCCGAACAAATCCACCATCCCCGGTTGCCTCGATGCCCGCCGCTAGCACAGGATAGAACGCGCTGCTATTCACGTCGGCGCAGCAATCGGCGGAATTCGATCACTCCATGACCAGCTCCCGGTATAATCGCAGCAAATACCGGAACTGGTTGCGACAATTGCTGCCGGCTGGGCTGATTGGTCCGGCCCGCTGGTTGAGGGATCGCCTGACGCCGCAAGGGCGGATGCGGCGCTGGCTTGAGGCTAACCACGGGGCGGTGCTGCTGCAGCCCTCATCCGTGACCTGGCCTGATCGCCATCCCGAGCTGTTCGCGATCGCGCGCGAGCGGCTGGCCGGAATAGCTGCGCCGCGGATTTTGTCGTTTGGCTGTTCGACCGGTGAAGAGGTGTTCACTCTGGCCGAATACCTGCCCGCCGCGCGGATCGACGCCATCGACATCAACCCGCGCAGTATCGCGATTGCCGAACGTGCACGCCGCGCTGCCGGGATCGGAGCTATGCGATTTCTCTGCCAGAATGCCCCGCCGCACGAAGCCGCGACCTATGATGCGATCTTTTGCCTGTCGGTCTTGCGCCATGGTCGGCTCGATGCCGAGCGGCCCGCCAATTGCGCCTCGATCATGCCGTTCGCGCGCTTTGCCCAAACGATCGCTGCGCTGGACCACACGCTCAAACCGGGGGGGCTCCTGTTTGTCTGGGGAAGCAACTTCCGCTTCGCCGATACGGCTGTTGCGCACAATTTCCGGGTCATCGCTACGCCAGACAAGGGCCCGCACGCGGGGGCGCTTTACGGCGCGGACGATATGCTACTGCCTGAGCGCACCAACGCCGAATTCGTGTTCGAGAAATTGTCCGGCAAGGTGTCAGGGCACTCGTCGAGCGACGCCGCTACCAGCGCCGTCGCGCGCGACTTAAGCCCATAACTGTGCACGATTTCATGCGCGAGGCGACAAACCGCTTGCGGCACAACCGGCGTTGGCTATTCTTGGCAAATATCGCAGCTAAGGGGGAATTCCACCATGTCCGACTTGAACCTGAACGGCACGCATGTCGCATCTGGGAAATCAGCCGTTGCAAGCCAGGTGACGCGCCGCGGTTTTGCTGCCTTGAGCGCGGCCGGTGCAGTTGCCGCCTGCATCGGCACGGCGCAGGCTGCCACGCTCGCCCTCAGTGAAACCCGCGAAAGTATCGCGACCCCGCACGGTGCCGCCGATGGCTGGTTCGTGCGCCCCTCCACCGGCCGCCATCCCGGCGTGGTGATGTGGTCGGATTCGGCGGCGATGCAGCGCCATGGCCTGACGGTTGCCCGGCGGTTGGCCGAGCACGGGTTTGCGGTGCTGGTGGTGGAACGCGGCTATGGTGCAACGTCGGCTGCGCTGAGCGGGACGGTTGAGTGCCATCAGATGGTCAACCGCGATGCCCGCGTGCTGGTCGCCTGGATTGATGCGCACAGTTCGGTGCAGCCTGCCGACTCGCCTAGCAGCGCAATGCAGGGTGTCGGCGGCGGGTATTCGCTGCGGACCATCTCCGCCGCTGCGCCGCGGGTTAGCTTGGCAAGCCGCGCCGAACGGATTGCCGCTGCGCAAAGCGGCATGCTGTTCGCCGTGCCCAACGCAGCAGTGGCCCGGGTACCCGCGCGTATGGACAAATTGAGCGAGGCCGCGCGGCTGGCGTATCGCGCTGCGGCTTAAGCGGGGCGCTGCCTGATTGGCCGGGCAAGCTCCACCAGCGGGCTGTGTGGATCGGTGCCGGCTTGCGGCATAAATCCCATTCGTTCGTAGATGCGCCGGGCCGGATTGTCGGTCATCACCTGCAGTCTGCATGAACGGTTCAGGCGGTCCGCAACTTCGGTCCATGCCTCCAGCAACTGGCCGCCGATCCCGCCGCGCTGAGCGCCCGGCAAAATCGCAATATCGACGCAATAGCAGCTCTCCCGGTCGCTCCAATCGATGACAACGTGGCCAATATCTGCGCCGCCAAGGGCGACGATGCGGCGCATGGCGTGCGGGAAATCGGTCCGGTGGCCGATCTGTTGCGCCAGTGCCTGCTGCCGCAAAATCGGCTCGGGCAACAAGCCGGCGAGCGGCGAGGAAGCCATGAACAGCGCGCTCAAAAAATCCGCGTCGCCCGGTGTTTCGGCACGCAAAAGAAGCTCGGGGTTGCGCACCCGGACCGCGTGTTCATAATGGTCTTCGGTTGCGTTCATTCCTTCGCCAATCCCCGGCACTTGGGCCTTGCAACGTCCCTGACGATCAGGTCTAGCAGTAACTCAACGCTACAACAGGCTGCGCGATGTCCGAAACCCCGCTTCTTCCCCGTCCGATGGTGCTCGAAGAATTCATGCCTTTGGTGGGCAAATGGTTTCTGGCAGACTGCGTGCCGCAACCGGTTGAAATCCAGCTGGTCGGCGCCTCGCCGGGCCGCGTGCACGATGCGTCCGCGCGCCCACCGTTCGCATTGACCTTCTTTACCAGTCCGGAAACTCTGCTGCAGGACGGTATCTACGCGCTGCGCTGCGAATCGTTCGGGCCCGATCTGGTCCATATATCGAGCCTGGTTGCTCCTTTGGCAGGAGAACCAGGCTACTATTATCAGGCGATATTCAACTAGATTGCGCAGGGCCGCGACCGACGGTCGCAGCTTGCTCCGGTCAGTTGCGCGACGGGAAAATGCCTTGGAGCGCGATGCAAAAATTGATCGCGAGATAAGGCTGGATGACCGACGTCGGCTGGCCTCCGACATTCGGATTGACCGTAACTGTGCCCGCCACATTGAGCCCGCCCAAAGCAGCACCCGCTGCCGAGCCAGCCGGCGCATAAATGAGTGGGGTGGTGGTACCGCCATTGTCGACCGTCTTGCCCAAAAGCGAGCCAGCTGCCGCGATCTGCGTCGTCGCTTTGACAGCGGTCGAGTTCAGCGTCGAAGTGGATCCGTTAAACGTCGCGGTGTGGGTGTGCGCTGGCAACTGACTGGCGGTCAGTGTGACCGATTCGCCGCCGCCGGTCTGGCCGAGCGCATAGTTCGACAAACCAGGCCCAGTGCCGAAATGGACCGGCACCCGGCTCTGCAGATTGGGGAGGGCGAAAGTCGTTTGGCCGTTGCCGCCGTAAGTCGTTCCCAGCAGCGAGAACAGTGCGGTATTTTGCGCAATCGACAGAATCTGACCATTGCAGAAGGCAAAGCCGCGCGGCGCGAAATTGCAGCCGAACGGAACGATCTGACTGAGATATACCGATGCCATTTGAGATGCCCCCTAATTTGTTGAACAAGTAGGCCGAAAACGCCTTGTGGCACAACCAGCCTTTGCAACGAACGCTAATCAAACGCGCACCGTTGTCAACACGGTTGCAGCGAAATTGTCTCCCCCATCGGGCCGCGCTCAAGCGGCTGAGGCAAAGCCGCTGAGTCGGCGGATGTCGGCTTGCATATCGTCCGTAATCAGGTGGCGCAAATCGTCGCCTGCTGCGTCTTGCTTGGCCGCAGTGTCATCGGCAAAGAGTAGGCTAGGTACCTTGGCGTTGATCTTTGCTGCAGCCGCAAAGCCTGCGGCTTCGTCCGGATCGAGGGCGAAGCCGAAATGGCGCGGAATCGCATCGAATGCGGCCTGTCGCAGATGTTTGTAATTGATCGCCAGCCCGCCGCCGAGCTCAAGTTCCACGAGCCCCGCCCGGTGATAGGCCGCCAGAACGCGGGCCAGATAGGCGTCCGGGGTCATGTGTTCGCCGTCGACGATACCGGCGAGATGATTGAGGAGCGAACCCGGCACCGCCTGCAAGCCCGGCACCTCGCGATGCGAGACCAGAATCTCGACCGGATCGCGATAGAGAAATACCCACGGCACATCGGGGAACGCGGCACGGAACAAGGGCATCGACAGGATATGCCAGCTGTCCAGCTTGATGAAATAGCGCCGCGTCTGCGGTGATCGCCGCCGCCCGAGCGCGGCAACCACAGCCCGCAGTGCCGCCATCTGCCGCTCGCGCGAAGCACCGCTGGCATTGGCCCATTGTACGACGGCGTCGAGCGGTTCGGGTTCGGACAGCACCGTGTGGTGATCCGCCGCCATCAGCATTCGCGCCAGCAGGGTCGAGCCGCAGCGCGAAGTGTGGAAGATGAAGCCGGTCGGCGGAAGCGTGTCTTCGGTGCCGGTTGCCGCGATCAATCCGTCCAGTTCGGTGCGTACACGCATCAGCCAGTTGAACGGCATGAAGCTGGCATAGCGCGAGGAATCCTCGAAGAACGGAGCGCGCAGTGGCTCATCGCCGAACCACATCCAGTCGAAAGTGGGCTCCGCCGCCAGCCAATCGGCGCGCGCCGGCAGCCATTGCGCCGGCGGCCACCGGTCCAGCGTTATCGGGGCCGCCGCCCACCGCCCGATGCCAAGCGGATCGGGGCGCAGCACCTGCTTGAGAATGTCGGTGGGCAAAGGAATGCCGCGCGTGGCCGCGAGCTGCGCCGCCGCGCTCACAAAGGCATCGACCTCGGCGATGCCGGTCAGGTGGTTCTGAATCTCGAGATCGTCCAGCGCAGCCGTGACGAACGGATGCAGTTCTGGCGGCAGGGAAATCGAAATACCTGGATCGATCACAGAGATGCAGCCCTTGTCATGCTTGCCCTGCCGGGCGGTTAGACTATTCTGCGGTGCCGATGCGAAATAATCCAGCATGACAATCGACCCCGAGCTTGGGACCGCGCAGTTCCCCGATCGCTTGCGCCTGCCGCTGGCGGTCGATGCTGCAGCGCTCGCGGCCGATCTCGACCGCCTTGAGGGCCTCGACTGGACGATGCATTTCGTTCCGCAAAACTTCTCGGGCGAGTGGAGCGTTTTGCCGTTGCGCGCACCGGTCGGCGCAGTCCATCCGATCATGCGGATTACCTCGACCCCGGGGTGCGACGCCTGGGAAGACACCGAATTTCTCGCGCTTTGCCCGGCGATGGCAGCCTTTCTGGACGGTCTTCATTGTCCCTTGGGGGCGGTCCGGCTGATGCGATTGACGCCGGGTTCGGCGATCAACGAACACTGCGATCCCGATCTCAGCGCCGAAGGCGGCGTGGCGCGCTTGCATGTGCCGATTGTGACCAGTCCACAGGTCGATTTCCGGGTCAACCAGAAGCCTGTCGACATGGCCGTAGGGGAGTGCTGGTACGTGCGGCTGTCAGACCCGCACAGCGTCACCAACCGGGGCGAGACCGACCGGGTGCATCTGGTGATCGACGCCACGATGAATTCCTGGCTCTCTGGCGTGCTATCGGCAGCGGCGAACGCCAGCAATCTTTGACGTGCCGCAGCGAGACAGGGTCCCGCGAAAGGGCGCCGCCTCTACTTGCGCGCATGGCAATTGGGGCTACAGTGAGCGGCTTGGCTGATTGGGTATCGGAGGATTATCGAGGTGAGGCGCTTCTCGTTTGCATCGGGTTTGGCAACCTTTGGAGCAGCCGTTGGTGCGGCGCTTGCGCCGGTTCCAGCACTGGCGCAGATCGGCGGCGATCCGGCCGGTTCGGGAGTGATCGTCAGCGCAGCGAACTGGCTGCAAGGCACCCTGCTGGGGACCGTCGCGACCGTCGCCGCCGTGGTTGCGGTGGCCGCGGTGGGCTTCATGATGCTGACCGGGCGGATGAACTGGCGGCATGGCGCGGTTGTGATCCTGGGCTGCTTCATCCTGTTCGGCGCGGCCAGCATTGTCGCCGGCATTCGCGCCGCAGCGGCCGGATAGGACTGCCAGATGGCGGGGATGTTCCGGCGCAACACGGTGTTCATCGCCCTGACCCGCCCGCAAATGTTTGCGGGCGTGACCTATCGCTATTTCGTGATCAATGCGATCGTCTCGGCTGAATTTTTCCTGATCTTCAAGTCGTTCTGGGCAATCGCAATCGCCTTGCTGATGCATCTGATCGGGGTGGTCGCCTGCCTGCGTGAACCTCGCTTCATCGACCTGTGGCTGACCCGCGTCGGACGCTGCCCGCGGGTCAAGAATTACAAGCTGTGGGGATGCAACTCATACCGCCCCTGAGCCAGGACTCGCGCACCGCAGCGCGTGAGCAGTCGGCGGGGGTGCATCTGCCCTACGCCCGGCACGTTGACGACGTGACCGTGGAGCGCCGCGACGGATTGCTGATGCAGACCATTCGGCTCGACGGCCTGCTATTCGAAACCGCCGACACGGACGAGCTCAATTACCGCGCCGAACTGCGCGATGCGATGCTCAAGGCCATCGGCTCGTCGCGTTACGCAATCTATCATCATGTCGTCCGGCGGCGCGCCGATGCCTTGCTCGAGGCGCGTTTCCCCGACGAATTTTCGCGCCAACTCGACAAGCGCTGGAGCGCACGGCTCGCTTCGCGCGAGATGTACGTCAACGAGCTGTTCCTGACGATCGTGCGGCGGCCGCTGCAGGGGCGGGTGGGAATGCTCGACCGGCTGCGCGGGCTCGCCGGCAAGATCAGCCAGACCGATCGCGCTGCGGCCTTCGCGACCGAGAAGCGCTCGCTCGACGCGGCCAGCCAGGCGCTGATTGCATCGCTCGGCAACTACTCGCCGCGCTTGCTCAGCGTTTACGAGAGCGAGGACGGGTTCCGCTCCGAAGTGCTCGAATTCCTGTCCTATCTTTACAATTCGGAAATGCGCCCGGCGGTGCTTCCGCATGGAGATATAGGGCACCACTTGCCGTTCCGCCGGATCAGCTTTGGGCAAGACGCGTTCGAGCTGGGCGCAGCCGGGGCGGCCCCGCGCAAGTTCGGGGCGGTGGTCTCGATCAAGGACTATCCCGCGCAAACCCTGCCGGGCATTTTCGACGAACTTTACCGGATGCCGCTAGAGATGACGGTGACCCAGTCGTTCGCTTTCGTCGAGCGCGGCGAAGCGCTCGGGCGGATGAACCTCGCACTGCGGCGGATGCGCTCGACCGAGGATGAGGCCCTGTCGCTGCGTGACGAGCTGACCCAGGCCAAGGACGATGTCGCGGCCGGGCGAGCGGGGTTTGGCGAACATCACACTACTATCGCGATCCAGGCCGCGAGCCTTGAGGAAGTCGATTCGCATGTCGCCGAAGTCTGCGCGGTGCTGGCCGATCTCGGCGTGGTCGCGGTGCGCGAAGATATCGCGCTCGAGCCGGCGTTCTGGGCGCAGTTTCCGGGCAACTTCTCCTACATCGCTCGCAAAGGGCTGGTGTCGACCACCAACTTTGCCGAGTTCGCCAGCCTGCACAATTTCCCGGTCGGCCGGGCGCGCGGCAACCATTGGGGCGATGCGGTCACGCTGTTCGAAACCACCGCAGCGGGGCCGTACTTCTTCAGCTTCCACCAAAACGACCTCGGCAATTTCACCGTGATCGGCCCGTCGGGTTCGGGCAAGACGGTGGTGCTCAATTTTCTCCTCGCTCAGGCGCGCAAGTTCTGCCCGCGGATCGTGTTCTTCGACAAGGATCGCGGTGCTGAATTGTTCATCCGGGCAATCGGCGGGCAGTACGACCGGCTTCGCCCCGGTTCGGAGTCGGGGCTCAATCCGCTCCAGCTCGACGACAATGCGACCAATCGCCAATTCCTGATTGAGTGGCTGGCGATGCTCGCGGGCGGTGCCGACTCGAGCGAAATCGAAGTGATCAAGGATGCGGTCGAGGCCAACTTCGCCCAGCCGCGCGGCCACCGCCGGCTGCGCCATCTGGTCGAGCTGTTCCGCGGCCACAAGCGTCCGCGCGCCGACGATCTCTATGCCCGGATGCGGCCGTGGTGGGGTGAGGGCGAGCGCGCCTGGCTGTTCGACAATGCCGAAGACCTGACCGACCTTTCCGCCGACACGGTCGGGTTCGACATGACCGCGATCCTTGACGATCCCGTCGCACGGACTCCGGCGCTGCTCTATTTCTTCCACCGCGTCGACGAACGGCTCGATGGTTCACCCGCGATTATCGTGGTCGATGAGGGCTGGAAAGCGCTCGACGACGATGTCTTCGTGCGGCGGATCAAGGACTGGGAAAAAACCATCCGCAAGCGCAACGGCATCGTCGGCTTCGCGACGCAGAGCGCACAGGATGCACTCGAAAGCCGGATCGCCAGCGCAATTATCGAGCAGGCAGCAACGCAGATCTTCATGATCAACCCCAAGGCCCGCGCCGAGGATTATATCGACGGGTTCGGGCTTACCCCGCACGAGCTCGAGCTGGTCCGGACCTTGCCCGATTCCTCGCACTGCTTCCTGATCAAGCATGGCAATGAGTCGGTGGTCGCACGGCTCAATCTGACCGGCGAGAGCGATATCCTGACCATCCTGTCCGGGCGCGAATCGACCGTCCGGCTGTTCGATGAACTGGTTGAACGGACCGGGATCAATCCGAGCGACTGGATGGCACCCTTGTTGGCGCGCGCCTGATATGGCCTGCGAAGCCGTCCTCACCGGGCAGCGGTTCGTCGCCCAGATGCTCGGGCATATCGATTGTCAGGCGCAGACTATCGGCGCCTATGGCTACGGCGCGCTATCCGATCCAAATTCGGTTGTGGCGATCGCGGGGACGGCCTTGCTCACGGTCTTCGTCGCGGTGTTCGGGCTGCGGCTGCTGATGGGCGAACCGATGGGTGGGCGCGACCTGATCGGCGATGTGCTGCGGCTTGGAATTGTCCTGACCCTCGCCACCAGCTGGCCCGCTTGGCGGACGCTGGGTTACGATCTGGTCATGCGCGGCCCCGGCGAGATCGCTTCGGTGCTGACCACCGCTGCCGATCTGCCCGGCGGGCAGGACAACCTCGTCGCGCGGCTGCAGTCTGCCGATGACGGGATCGTGCTGCTGACTGTCGCCGGCACCGGGCGCAATACCGGCGGGACCAATCGCAGCGACACGATCGGCGATTCGTTTCGCGGGATTGCGCTGGCCGATCAGGAAGGCCTCGCCAATGGCCGGATCGCATTCCTTGCCGGGGTGATCGGGCCACTGGGGATCGTGCGGCTCGGTGCGGGACTGCTGCTCGCGCTGGCTCCGCTGATGGCTGGGCTGCTGCTGTTTGGCGGAACCCGCGACCTGTTCTTCGGCTGGTTGCGCGCGCTGGCGATGCTCGCGGTGGGGGCCTTGGCGCTGGCGGTGATTCTCGGGGTGGAGGTATCGATTCTCGGTCCCTATCTGCGCGATGCCCTGGCCCAGCGCGATGGACAGGTGCTCACCCCGTCGGCACCGACCGAACTGTTCGTGATGACGCTGGCTTTCGCGCTGATCAGCTACGGCATGCTCGCCATGCTTGCGCGCATATTCTTCTTTGGCGGGCTGGGCGTACCGCGATTGCTGGCGAGTTTGCGTCCGGCATTGGCCGCGCCAGGTGCCAGCCATTCGGGCCCTGCCCTGTTCGCGGAACAACGCGAGCCGCCGAGCCGGGCGTTCCTGGTGGCCGATGCAGTGGCGCAGACCCTGCGCCGCGAAGAACGCCAATCGAACACCAGCAGGGTGCTGCAGCAGAGCGGCCAGCTGCGCGCCTCGGCTGGTGCGGCGGGGGCGGCCAACGCCGGCCCGGGAGCACCATCCGCGCTGGGCAGCAGCTACCGGCAAAGCGAAGCGCGGCGCTATCGCCGTTCCTCGGCATCGGGTGAGAAGAGAGACGCCAAGCCATGAACGACGCTTCCAAGCCCAACCTTGATGACTATTATGAGGCGGCCGCTGACTGGTCCGAAGATCGCCAGCAGGCGCTCGCCTCCTCGCGGCGCGTGGCGTGGATCGTGGCCGGCGGCGCTGCGGCGCTGGCCTTGCTCGAAGCAATCGCGCTGGTGCTGTTGCTGCCGCTCAAGACCGTGGTTCCCTATACCCTGCTGGTCGACCGCGAGACCGGCTATGTCGAAGCGCTCAAGCCACTCGAACGCCAGACGATCGCGCCCGACACCGCGCTGGTCCGCTCGTTCCTGGTGCAATATGTAATCGAGCGCGAAGGCTTCGATATCAACTCGCTCAACACCAGTTACCGCAAGGTCGCGCTGTGGTCGGCCGACGAGGCGCGCAGCCGCTACATCGCAGAATCGCAGGCGACCAATCCGCTGAGCAAGCTCGCGACGATGCCGCGCCAGGCGGTGGTCGAGGTGCAGGTGCGCAGCGTATCCTCGCTCGGCACCGACACCGCGATGGTCCGCTTCAGCACCGCGCGCACCGACGTCGGCGCACAGGCGCAGCCGGCGCAGTATTGGGCGGCGGTGGTCAAGTACCGGTTCAGCGGCGATGCGATGAGCGCCGAGGACCGGCTGACCAATCCGCTCGGCTTCCAGGTTATTCGCTATCGCCGCGATGCCGAGACCTTGCCCGAGGTTACGCCGGTCGCGCCGATCGGAACCGTCCAGCCGCCTCCCGCCGCAGCCAATGTCGCCGCATCGCCGGCGCCGCTGCGCCAAGCCGGTCCCGGCCAATGATGCGACCCGCGCTTCCCGTTGCCGCGATGCTGCTCGCATTGCCGTTGTGCGCACAGCCCGGTTTTGCGCAGACCGTCAGTGCTGGCGAATTGATCTCCGCGAGCGCGCCGGCGTCCGCTCCGGCAGCGACACCCGCCGCAAGCTACCGCTTGTCGGGCGATAATTCGCTGCGTCCGGTCCAGATTGGCGACGACGGCGTCCACATGTATATCCAGTGGAGCGCCGATCAGGCGCTGCCTGCGGTCTTTGCGGTCAATCCGCAAGGCGGCGAGGAGATGGTTGACGGCTACATGCGCGAAGGCGTGTTCACGGTCGACCGGGTCTATCCCGAACTGATCTTCCGGATCGACAAGAAATCGGCCAAGGCCGTGCGCACTATGGCCAAGCGAAAGGGCTAGGAGCGATGGAACCGAATTTCGCCGATCCGGCCGAAGCCGCCCGCCCGCTGGTCGCCCGCCCGGTCAGCAATCGCGGGCTGTGGGCCTTTGCCGCTGTCCTGCTGATCGCCGCAATTGGCCTGTTTTCCTCGCTCGAAGCGCGGCGCAGTGCGGTGACCAGCCCGGCGACCATGTATAATCCGGGGCAATCGTCCAACGTCATTACAGCGCCGCCGGCGCTGGCTGTTCCGCAGTCCGATCCGTACGCTGGCGAGTATTACACCCCGACGATTATTCCGCGTGCCGTGCAATTGCCGACGTTCATTCCGCAGACCCTGCCGGGTGTGCCGCGCACACCGCACGTCGCGCAGACCGGTTCGATCCCGGGGCCGCCGATTGCGCGCCAACCGACGTACTACGACGCGGGCTCGCCCGACGCCGCCTACCGCCCGCCGCAGGCTGGGGCAGCCGCCCCGGTTGCACCCGCCGAAGATACCAGCGCGGCAGTCCGCACGCCGGGTGGCAGGGTCCTCGCGACCCGCCTCGCCAATCCATCGCTTACGGTGCAGCAGGGAACGGTGATCCAAGCGGTGCTCGAAACCGCGCTCGATTCGAATCGGCCCGGGTTCGTCCGTGCGATCGTTTCGCGCGATGTCCGCAGCTTCGACGGGAGCCGCGTGCTGATCCCGCGCGGGAGCCGCCTGTTTGGTGAGTACAAGAGCGATCTTGGTCAGGGGCAGAGCCGGGTACTCGTCCAGTGGCAAAAGCTCACCCGTCCCGACGGGGTCCAGATCGCACTCGATTCGCCGGCCGCCGATCCGCTTGGCCGGGCGGGCATCGGGGGCAAGGTCAACACCCACTTCTTCGCACGGTTTGCCAGTGCCTTGCTGCAGTCGACGCTCGACATCGGGGTCGGTCTCGCGACCCGCAGCGCCGGTGGCGGCACCGTTGTGCTGGGCTTGCCCGGCAGCACCCAGAATCTGGTTCAACCCAATCAGGAAAACCTGAAGCCAACCGTCACGGTCAAGCAGGGCACCAGTGTCTCGGTGTTCGTCGCGCACGATCTCGATTTCTCGACGGTCGAATGAACGCTCCGCCGCGCAATCTCTACCTCGAAAGCTACCTGGCCCCGCTGGCCGAGTGGCTCGGGCAAGAGGATGTGACCGATATTTACGTCAACCGGCCGGGCGAAATCTGGGTCGAGCGACTGAGTGAGGAACCGCGGCCGATTGAGGTCCCCGAACTAACCCAACAAGTGCTGGCGCGGCTCGTGCGCCAGATCGCCAGCGTCACGGCCCAAGGGATCAACCGCGAGCATCCGCTGCTCGCCGCGACCTTGCCGAGCGGCGAGCGCGTCCAGGCGATCATTCCCCCGGCGACGCGCGGCGATATCGTGCTGGCCATTCGCAAGCACGTCTCGGTCGGCCTCTCGCTCGACGATTATCGCCGCAGCGGCGCGACAGCCAAAACCAAGATTGCCGGCTCGAGCGACCTTGCCCGGCGCGGCTCGGCCATCGCCAAAGGCACCGACGCGATCGAATTGCTGCGCGGTGCGGTGCTGCAGCGGCGCAACATCCTGGTGTCGGGCGGTACGTCGAGCGGCAAGACCACTTTCATCAATGCCTTGCTGCGCGAGGTGCCCCCGGGTGAACGACTGATCGTGATCGAAGACACGCCCGAACTGCAACTGGTCCACGCCAATGCGGTTGGTCTGATTGCCGCCCGCGGCGCGCTGGGCGAGGCGGAGGTCAGCGCCGACGATCTGCTGATCGCCTCCTTGCGGATGCGCCCCGACCGGATCATCCTGGGCGAAATCCGTGGCGGCGAAGCGGTGACTTTTCTGCGCTCGGTCAACACCGGGCACCCCGGATCGATGAGCACGATCCACGCCGACAGTCCGCAGCGCGCGATCGATCAGCTCGCGCTGCTGGTGCTGCAAGCGGGGACCCAGATGAGCTGGGACGACGTCGTCCAATATGTCCGCAATTCGCTCGATTACATCGTTCAGCTCGATCGCACCGGCGGTCACCGGGAAATTGCCAGCGTGCTTGTCATGGAATGACACAAGCGCTGTGCGTGCGGCCCCTTTTAACTTTCGGTTAGTCATGTTAGCCTTGCGAGTTTCGTGCAGCGATGGCTGCACGAATCCGAAAACAGGGAACAGCTTCTTCATCGTTGCGCAGATCAAGGTCACCGCACTTTAAGCACGCCTTTCCTGGACGAGTTGGTGGAATCATACGTTGGGACTGCGGCTTTGCGGTCTGACCAGAACAGG